>JACQMS010000015.1 GCA_016203445.1 Candidatus Woesearchaeota archaeon | reverse complement strand
TAAGTAAACTATAAAATTTGTTATGTCCAACGTATATTAGTAAGCGATTTATTCTATAAATTACTTTTGTCGCTTACTAAAATTACTCTTCGTCACCTTCTGAGTTGTACCCTGATATAGCACTTTTGGATATTATCATTATGTCTCCTATAGCTTTAACTAACTGGTGTGGTACTATTACTCCTTTGGCGCTTCCTAGCACTTTGCTTAAGAATGAGTTTTTCGATGCTCTTACTCTCCACCCATACACCTTTGACTGCGTCAACATTACTTCTTCTACATCACCAAAATAATCACCTTCATCTGTGAAGACCTTCATGTCGAACACTTCTGATACATTTCTGATTTTTAGCATTGTGAAAACCTCCTTAGTTTGCTTTGGAATGGTAAAACCCTATTTAAACCTTTTCGTCCCAAAACAGCCACCGTTGGGGGAGTACACCTAAACTCTCTTTACCGCGCATTTATAAACAAGTTTTCTATTGCATCGTTATGACTCTTAATATTATTGGTACTTCTCATATTGCTAAGGAGAGTATTTTGGATGTCAGGAATGCTTTTGATGGTGGTAGTATTGATATTCTCGCTTTGGAGCTTGATGATGGTAGGTTGAGGGCTATTTTGGATCGCGATAAACTCGGAAGTAAACATTTATCTTTTAGTTTTAGGGATGTTAGAAATTTGGGTGTTAAAACTTATCTTTTTGCTCGTTTTATTAGTTGGGCTGAGACTTATCTTGGCAGAAAGGTTGGTATTTCTCCCGGTTCTGAAATGCTTCAAGCCTTCAAGCTAGCCAAGAAGAATAATGTTAGTGTTGCTCTTGTCGATCAAGATGTTAGGATTACTCTTAAAAAGTTAAGAGGCTTGTCTTGGAAGGAATATTGGAATTTTTTTGTTGACTTGTTTAAGGGCGTTCTTGCAGGTTTTGGATTTATTAGTCGTAAATCTATTCCTGGTTTTGAAGTTCTGCATAATCTTGAGAAAGTTCCTAGTGATGATTGTATAGAAAAAATTTTGCTCCAGACAAAGTTCAGGTATCCCACTATTTACAGGGTTCTTGTTTCTGAGAGGAATAGATTTATCGCTCGCAGAATCGCTTCGTTACAGCACCAAAATCCTGGTGCCAAAATTCTTGCAGTTATTGGCGCGGGCCACAAAAAGGAAGTTGAACATTTGTATAATAAGTATATGAATATGGATTACATCAAGAGATAGGTTTAAAAACTTCTACGATGAGGTGTAGTCATGCTGCCTTCAGAAAAGAGGATTAATCCTTATCTTGATAAGATATTAAGGTATGCTCTTCATTCTAGGGGCGAGCTTTCAAATTTTATTCTTATATCTGTCCTTTACGCAATTATTATTTCTTTTAATGATTGGGGTGTTTACTCTTTTAGTTTTTTTACTGGTCTTGGTAATCTTTCTATTTCTTTCATTGTAGTTTTAATTTCTCATGGTTTGTACCAGTTGGTTCAGAGGTGGTATTCTGCTCATAGGGGTTATCAGCCCGAGCATAAGGTTTGGTTTCCCGGAATTATTATCAGCATCATTCTTTTGATTGTTACTAATGGCAGGGTTTCTATGCTTGCGTCTACAGGTATTTTTATTCATCATCTTGCTGTTCAAAGATTGGGAACTTTTAGGTATGGTGAGAATTTGAAAATTTTGGGTCCTATAGCGTTACTTGGTCTTCTTTCTACAACTTTTCTTGCAGGTATTTCTAGAATTTTTCTTGATACTTATTCATGGACTCCAGTTGCATCTTATATTCTTGAACAGTTTTATTATTACAACATCGTTTTTCTTTTGTGGAATATTCTTCCTATACCGCCTCTTGATGGTTCAAGAATTTTTTTCTGGTCCAGACTTCAATATGTTTTCTGGTTTTCAGGAATTGGCGCGTATTTGTTGGTTTTGAATTTTACTGGTATTTCTTCAGTAGTTATTGCTTTGATTACCGCTTTTACTATTCTGATTTTGTATTATTATTTTTATGAGCAGTACTGGTGGAATCCTGTTGGTAGTGGTGTTGACATGAAACACTCTTTTATGAATGAGAAAAGAAAGAAAAAGTTGGGCATCAAATGATTTTTGGCGCGTTTAAGATTCTGATACTCTAGAACAATAACGTTTTTAAACTGAATAAAATTCTCTTTTTTATGGATCTGGAAAGAATGAAAAAGGTTAACGAGCTAATTAAAGAGCTTCAGAAACATGGCATGGCTACTTCTTCTGATGAGGCGGCTGTTAAGGCTGAAGAGATTATGAATCTTGGAGAAAAAATTATTCCCCAATCAGATTCTAGGGCGGAATCAATAGTTTCTAGGGATGAACTTCAGTCTCAAATTGAGCAGTTGAAGAGGGCTTTTAATAATCTTTCTAATGATATTGAGTCTTTGAAGCTTGCTCTTACTAAAAAAGCGGATATTAGCGCTCTTGCCGCTATTGCCTCTCAGCAATCTTCACAATCAAGAATTGTTGAGCCCGAGAGAACTCAGATAAAGATTCAGCCGTCGGAGCAGAAGGAGGAAAAGAAGGAGCCCCATCCGAGGCAGGGTAATTACAATCCTGGCGATGTTGCCATTGACAAGTTTTTCTATTACGGAAAGAAGTAAGGAAAAAAGTTGTTATAACAACACACATTCTTATGCACAATTCTTATGAGGACTTGCGCAGCAATGTCCTCGACGATGCAAGAGTTTATGAAGCAAAAGGTTCGAGCAACAGCGAGAAGATTTTGATTGACAAGTTTTTCTATTACGGTAAAAAGTGATTCAAAATTTTGTCACTCTTTACTCCTCGCATTAATTTTTATATTGTTGTTAAACCCCAATTTTATGATTAAATCTCTTAAAGAGTGGGTTTTGTACTATTTGAGGCATAAGGATACTATTAAGAGGGAGATTTTGGATATTTCTGTCGCGAATAATGGTTTTATCGTTAAAACTGTTAATAATGAGTGGACTGTTCAAGTTTGTGGTTCTCTGGAAAAATTTCCTGTTTTGGAATCTTCTGAAAAGGTTTTGTTGTTCACTCTTAATACTAAGAATAATCTTAACTTTCTTTACAAGTATTGGAACGATTTTAAGAAGCCTAATATCACTATTTATTTTGTGAATCCTGTTGCTGGTGGTGATAAGTCTTGGGCTGTTAATCCTTATGTTCATTCTCTTATCGCTGATGATTCTTCTTTAATGCAGGGTTTAGAGTCTTTGTTTCAAACTGTTGAAGAGGTTGTTATTAAATAATGTTTGTCAAGAACGGTAATGTGAACTTAAGTGCCAAAGATGTCAAGAACCATTGGTTAAAGACCAATAGTATGTTGTTAAACACAATAGATCACAATGGTTCTTGATCATGCTCAGAAAATTTCCACACTTACTGCATGGTTTGCTTCAGCTACCAGTTACAAACTGGTGGAAAGTTTCCGACATGTCTCTATTCTTGTTTATGTCTGGGTGCGAAACTCGATGAATAGTGATTTTTTTCTTCCCACGAACAAAGCTTTGTCGTGGGCAAGAAAAAAATCTGTTTCATTGAACCCGAAAAGATGTAGAGAATATAGATTACACGACAAACATGCTCAAAAGATCAATATCATGAATATGGAAAGTTTCTAACATTCCTAATAAACGTTCATCCATTTTCTTAACAGCATGCTGAATATTATGCTTTCTATAATGTATGTTCCTAGCCAGCCTATTTTCCATCCGAAAGCGTTCAGTACTATCAGCTTTTCGTAGCTTACAGTTATTGCTTTTATTACTGCATCTCCGGGCTTTGTTATTGGTGTTATGCTTTCTTGTTTTTTTGATGCAGTTAGTGTTAGCGGGTATGTTTTTCCTCCGGTGTTTATTGTCGTGTAATAATTCCCGTAATTTTCTAGTTTTGCTATGATTTTTGTTATTCCGTTCTCTTTTATCGTTTTTTCTATTATTATTCCTGTTGATTGCATCATCGTTATATTTTCGCTGCTTATTCCTTCGATTGTTATAGTAAATGGCGTGTTTGGTGTTAGTGGAATGAAGCTGTAGTGCGCGTTCATCCATCCGAATATTAGTATTATTGGCAGGAATGTTACTAGTGTTGCCCTCATGCTGTGCATCATGTACTTCATGTTTACTTCCATCATTTTTTTTTGCGCCTTCATTGCTTCTTCAGGTTTTTCTTTTAGTTCTTTTGCCGTTTTTTGTAATTCTTTCAGTTCATCTTTCAGTTCTTTCATGAGTATTTGGTTTGTAAATTTTTTGTAAACTATCGTCGTTAGTAGTGCTACTATTAGTGACATTATGCTTACGAATATTAGTGGGTTCATTGATAGTATTAAATTTGACGCGTTTTCTATCACCATTTTTTTATCCGCCCATGAATTTTCTCATTAGTGGGTTCATGTCCATCATGTGTGTTCTTGCTATATCTTCGTAGAATCTGTATACTATCATTACTGTTAATAATAGTCCTGTTCCTGATGTTAGCGCTCCCGATACATCTGTTATTGCCGCGAGTATTCCTACTGTTATTGCTCCCATTACTGTTAGTGGTGTTATGTATCTTTGCAGTAATGCTTCTACTACTCTTTCATCTTTTCTGAATCCTGGAACTTGTAGTCCTGATGCCATTATTTGTTTTGCTTGGCTTTTCGCGTCCATTCCTGCTGTTTGTACCCAGAACCACGAGAATAGTACGCATAGCCCTACAAATATTATTATGAATATTATTAGTTGTGGTATTAGTGGCAAAAACCCGTCGATGAATCCTCTTGTTATTAGCGCGTTTAGCGCGTTTACAGGTGTTAAATATTTTGCTGCTCCGCTTATCGCTACACTTCCAGAGAATTGTCCTACTACTTTCTCGCTTAGGAACACTATTATAGTGCTTGCTCCGGGTTTTGATGCTACGTTTTGTAATAATTGCCCCCATAATTGTACGTTTGCCATCAGCGCGGCTACTAGTATTACTGGTATGTTTGATGTGTATACAAAGCTTAGGGGCCATCTTATTCCGAAACCTCTAACTCTTCCGAAGCTTAATGGTATTTCTACTTTCATTGATTGTACGTATACTGCTAGCGCGAATACTAGTACTGTGCTTATTACTGCAGTTAATAATAGGAATGCTCCTTGAGGATCTCCTGATGCAAAACTTTGGAATAGTGCTGGTATCGCTCCTGTCGCTATTCCTGGATTTGTTGGCGATGATAGCGGCGAGAATAGTCTTATGAATAGTGATTGTGACACTCCTGCAGCTATGAACAGGCTTATTCCTGACCCTATCCCCCATTTTGCTGACAAGTCATCCATCAGCATTATTAGCAGTCCTCCTAGGCATAATTGGAATATTAGTAGTAGTTCTAATAAAAAGAATGTTGTCGTACCTCTTAGTGCAGGGTCTGGTGATAGTCCTGACATGAACACGTATACTGCTGCTTCGAATATTATGAAGAATACTCCTAATCCTTTGTTTACCTCTTGGAATTTTTTTTTCCCTTCGGGTGTTGAAGTGTCAAATTTTAGTATTCCTGAACCGTTTAATAATTGCAGTACTATGCTTGCTGTTACTATTGGTCCTATTCCTAGGCTTATTATGCTTCCAAAGCTTGCTCCTAGTATTACTGATAGGAATTCGAATCTTGATAGTTGGTTTTGTGATAGTCCAAATAATGGTACAAATCCTAGCGCGAAGAATAGTAATAGTACTATTCCTGTCCATTTTAGTTTTTCTTGGAATGATAATCTATGGTCTGGCTTTGCTACTTCTGGGAGGAAATTCCACCATGCTTTAGCCATTATTTTACCTCGACGAATTTTTTATTTTTAGTATTTTTTTCTTATTTATCCAATTTTATTTAGCTTTTTCTTTTTGCGCTTCGTTTTCTGATTCTGATAGTATTGTTATCGCTCCTCCCGAGATTCTTATTTTTTCTACAGCTTTTGGTGATGCGTTTTGTACTATTACGTGGACTTTTCTGAATACTTTTCCTGTGCTTAACAGTTTTCCGTAGCCTTCTTCTGCCAAGTTTATTATAACTATATTTCCGTCTTTTGTATTTCTTGATTTTAGTAATTCTTCTAGTTGTACTATGTTTATGCTTTTTTGCTTCTCAGTCCTTGATTTTGATGTGAACCCGTATTTTCCCAGATATCCTGTTCCCCACACTTGAGGTTTTTTTGATTGTGCCTTTTTTCCTCTGCCGGAGTTTCCCACTCCTCCTCTATTTCCTGATCCTCTGTGATTTTTTCCCCAACCGTAAGTTCTGCTTCCTAATTGTCTTGAAAACTTTTTTCTTTTGTGCATCATGGTAGCATCCTCTCTGCCAGCTTGTTTATTAATTCTTTTCTGTCGCCGAATACTCCTCCTCTTGCGTAGGGTACTTTTACTCCTTTTCTTTCAAATCCTCCTCTTGGAGGGTGCAGTCCGTTCTTTGCCTTGGAAAGTTTTTTTTCTATTTCTGTTGATACTTCTCCCCAGGTTAGTAAGTGCTGAACTTTTTGTATCATCCCTATTGTTGATTGATTATTTTCTCTTATTGAGTAAGAATATCTTTTTTCTACTCCTAACCTTTTCAGCGTCTCATCTACTTCTCTTTTTTCTCTTGGAGCGGATCTTGTTCTTATTATTAATATTTTAGTCATGAGCTCCCTCCACTATTCCTAGATTTTCTCTGTGTTCCTGGGATATTTTTGTTGTTGATAATTTGTGCAGTGCTTTAATTCCTGCAGCTATAAGGTTTGATTTTCCTGTTGATCTTCCTACTCTTTTGCACCATATGTCTTTTACTCCTGCGAACGATAATATTTTTGCTATTTCCGGCTCTACTATAAGTCCCTTGCCTCTGGGTGCTGGCAATAATTCTAGTGTTACTCCTCCTACTTTTCCTTTGACTTTGAATGGTATGCTGTGAGATGCTTTGCAGTTGCATTCCCAGCTTCCGCAGCCTCTTCTTATCTTGAATATTCCTGCTTTTGCATTTCTTATTGCTTCGTCTCTTGCAGGTATTGTATCTTTGCTTTTTCCGTAGCCTACTCCTACTATTCCGTTTTTGTTTCCTACAACTACTAGTGCAGAGAATGATGGTTTGTTTCCTTCAGGTGTTTTCTTTTGCGTTTGCCTGAATGCTCTTTTTTGTCCTCCTCCAAATTTTCCTTTCGATTGCCCTATCATTAGCAAATCATTTTCCATATTTGGAAGCAGTATTTCTGTTATTTGAGGCTCTAGTATTGGTGTTCCCGTGCTTAATATTTCATTAATGTTCGTAATTTTTCCTGATTTAACATCTTTTCCTAATTTCGTTTTTGGTTTCCAGTCTTCTAGTGATGTTGGTATTGTTGCCACGAATCCTGCTTCTTCTTCTGACACCGCCTCTACTACTGGCGCGTCTTCTGCTACTATTTTTACTTCTTCTTCAGGTATTTCTACCTTTGCACTCTCGTTTGCTTCAGTAATTGTTTCTGCTTCTGTATTATTATTACTCATGCTCATTTTGCAACACCTTTTCTTATCTTTTCTATTAATTCTTTGGCATTATTTTCTTTTTTTGTCAAATGCATCCCTTTAAGTCTTTCTTCACTAGGAAGATTTTCTGGTCCTAGAGGTATTTTTATTCCTCCGTCCAGTGTTCCCTTTATTGCTGCGAATACTCTTCCTCCTTTTGTTACTGAGTGAGGTCCTATGTCTGCTATGCACTCATTTATTTTTCCTTTTATTTTTGATGCTAGTAGGAGTCCGCATGCGTACGCTGCAGGTATGTTTCCTGTGTGCGCGTTCCAGCCAATTTTTTTTAGGTCTTTTGTTGAAACGCTTGCTATTACCTTGTCTCCTTTTGGTGTGTATTGTGCTACTTGTAAAGTTGTATTATTGTTTGATCCTCTTACTATTAATCTCGTGACTCCTGAAGATAAAAGTTTGAACCTTAATCTGTAATCTGTTCTTCCTTCTATTTTTCTTCTCTTTCCTACGGTAAACCTATTATTCATTTAATTAACCCCCGTTCTTTTGCGTATATGTATATGTGTCTTTTGCTTCTGAAGAATCCTCCTTTTGATTTCGCGTATATGTCTAAATAGTTTTCTTGCGATAGAATGTTTCTTTTTTTCAATGATGATATTAACTCTCTTTGTGCTCTTATTCCCCGCATCCACGAATCTTTGTGGGGCGTTCTAGCATTTTTTGTTCCTCTTCTTGAACCTAACCCTCTTCTTCTTCCCTTCAGTTTTTGTCTTCTTAGAAATCTCGCGTGGCCTCTAGAGTGGCCTTTTACCCGCTCTTTTGTTATTAATCCTTTTTTTACCAGTCCTCTTATCATTCCTCTAGTTATCGCTCCTTTTACTTCATCGCTTGATATTGTCGACAACTTTATTCTTCTAGGTGAACAGTTCATCATTCTTCCAGCCAATCTTTTCTGCAGGTTCATTTTTTTTCACCTTCATTTGGTGTTTGCACTCTTGTTTTTTGTTTTGACATTTCAATTTTTGCAGACTCAACTTTTTGTTCTAACGCTTTAGGTTTTGTTTTTTCCTTGCTTGTTGCAATTTTGTTTTTTGATATTTCCGCATAATTTTCTGGCAGCCCAAGTATTTTGTGTCCTTCTTTTTTTGCTTTTTCGAATATTAGTATTCTTTTTCTTAATCCTACAGTTCTTCCTATTATTATCGCACTTTTTTGCGGTAGTGCCTCAATTTGTGTTATTGATTGCACTAATACTGGCCTTTCCCCCGATCGCAGCTCGCCTCTAAGTATTTTTGGCGATCCCCATCCCACTTTTACCATTGGCCTGTGCCCTTTTATCGCTTTTTTTACTTTTCCTTGGATTCCTTGAGGATTTCTCCACACTTGTGCCAGCCTTTTTTTCTTGTGGGCGTCTTGTCTTAAAAAGTTAGGTCTCTTCTTGTTTAATATTTCTTTCACTTTTCTTAATCTTGCAGTGTCGTTCATACTTGAACCCCTTCCTTTTCTACTATGTATATTCCATCCTGAAATATTCTTCTGTCTTTTTCTTTGACTTGAGAGAATTGCTCTATTAATCCTGCAGTCCTTCCAACAGTTTCACCGTCAGTTCCTGTTACAGTTATAGTATCTCCTGATACTGCAACTTCAACATTTTGCGGGAGTTTCATAACTCTTGGAACTTTTTCTCCGACAAAATTTTTTATTGTTAGAACTCCTTTTTGCACTGTAACATTCATTGGGAAGTGTGAAGCGCATATTTTTAGTTTGTATGATGACGATTGTTGCACGTTTCTTATCGCATTATTTATGTGAGCTCTAAGGCTGAACATTTTTGATTTTTCTCTTTTTGTTGCCTTTTCTCTTTCTAATGTTATTGATTCTTGGCTTATTAATATCTCTACCGATCTGGTTCCTGTCTCTCTTTTTATTTCTCCTTTAGGCCCTTTAACTTTTATGGCGCTTCCCTCGCGAGTTATTATTACTCCTTTCGGGATTTCTATCGCGACTTTTATGTGTTTTTTCATTATGGTCATTGATTAATAGCAGTATGCTATTAGTCTTCCTCCCAGATTTTTTTGTACTGCTTCATTGTGGCTCATTAAGCCTTTAGATGTTGATATTATTAAAATTCCCATACCTTTGGCTGGCAGATATCTTTTTTCGAATTTTTCTATTTCTTTTGTTTCCACGCTGAATCTCGGTTTTACTACTCCGCACTTGTTTATATTTCCTGATAGAGCAACCGTTGCCGAAGTTCCTTTAGTAGTTGTCGTTGTTGTGCACTCTTTTATGTACCCATTACCTTTCAGGAGATCTAATACTTTTACTGTTAGTTTTGATACTGGCTTGTATAAGCACTCTCTTTTTCCTGTTTTTTCAGCATTTAATATTTTGCTTAAAATTCCTGCTAATGGGTCATTTAACATTTTTTTTACCTCAATTGTACTTTTTGAATCCTAGCGATGATGCTATTTCTCTGAAGCAGTGTCTGCATAGACATAACCCGTATTTTCTTACGAATCCTTGGGTTCTGTAGCATCTCGCGCAGTGTACTCTGTATTGTCCTGTTGTTCTTTGTTTTGGCGCGTTGTGTTTTTTGTACTTTTCCAATATTTCCGGCTTCGCTTTTAATTGTTTGAATGCCTTTCTGTAATCGCTTGTTGTCATACCGCTGCCTCCATTTCTTTTATTTTTATCTTGAAATTTTCAGTGAAAAATTTTATTGACTCTTCTTTTGTTATGTTGTGGTCTCCACCTATTCTTGATGCTCTAACTCTTCTTTTCTTTACGTGAAAACCGGGCCTTTCTAGCGTTACTGCTATTTCGAATCCTGTTGTTCCTATTTCTGGATTGTATTTTACTCCTTCAACGTCTATGTATTCTGGAACTCCAAATGACACAGTTCCTCTTTCATCAAAGTTTTTTAATGACAACATTTTTTCTTTTGCGACTAATGACCTTTTCAGAAAGTCTATTGCTTTTTCTCCTCTTAGTGTTAGCTTGCACCCTATTGGCAGTCCAGGTCTTAACCCCCACGTTGGTATTCTTTTTTGTGTTATGCACTTTACTGGCGGTATTCCTGTTAGGTATTTTAGCAGTGCAACTCCTTTTTCTAATTTTTGCTGGTCTTTCCCAGCTCCAATGTTTAGTGTTACCTTCTCCACTCTTATCCTAGTCATGGGATTTATGGGATTTGTAGTATTTGCAGTGGTTGTTTTCATTCTTCAAACCCCTCAGGTATTACAAAAATATTGTCTTTTGATGTTGATGATTTCATATTTTCTGATGAGTATTTCACTATTTTATCATTTATTTCTGTTATTATTCCTGTTACTCCCGCGCTCTTTCCTGATAATACTAATATTTTTGATCCTTTTTCTATTTTTGAGTGCCCTTTTATTTTTTGTGATGGTACTTCTAATAATAGTGAGTCTCCTGTCTTTAACTCTCCTTCTTTCCATATTATTGTTCTTCCGTCGCTCAATCCTATTTGTGTTTTTCCTCCTTTTGTAGTAATTTTGCGTTCTACTCTGCAAGGCTTCAGCGCTCCTTTTGATTCTTTTATTGTCAGCATTCCTCCTTTAGTCATTACTACTCTGTAATTTTTTCCTGCCATTTGTATAGTATCAAACAATCCTGCTTGTTGCTTGTATTCTTTTACTGGTAATCCATCTATTATTACAGGGTTTGCGTTTAACGATTTTTTCAGCGATCTTGTTTCCGATGCTAGTCCTATTGCTTTCAGAGCGTGGGCTACGCTTAAGCAATTTTTTAGTGAGTGTTTTCCTGGCAGTGGCTTTACTACATACTTTTTTTCTTTTCTTAGCAAGTTCCACGATTTTGGCGCCGCCATTCTTTTAAGGTGCATTTGTAGTCCTCCTCTTATCTTCTTTTATCTCGATTATTACAACTTTTGATGGTACTATTGGATATTGTACTTTTCCCCCGTTCTTCTTCACGAGCTCAACGCCTCCAATAAAAATCTTTGCATTGCCGGGGACAACTCTTTCTACAGTTCCGCTTTTTCCTTTGAATTGCCCTGATATTATTTTTACAGTGTCGCCTTTTCTTACTCTTAGTGATCTTGTTTTCAATTTTCCTCTGAGTTCCTTTGATAGGTGCGCGTTTAGATTGTGCCTTGTTATGTGCATTGGGGCTTTTATCCTGTACAATCTTTGTGATCTTGGCTTCCTGCTTGATTTTAGTGATCTTTTCCATCGTTGAGCCATTATACTACCACCCCTCCTATTTTTCCTACTGCCGGCCACCTGTCAACTACTTCTTTGGGTATTGCTCCTTTGAGCATTGTTCCTTTAGGGTTTCCATCTTCATCTTTTAGTACTACTACCGCATTGTCTTCAAATTTTACTCTTGTTCCGTCCAGTCTTCTGAATTCTTTTCTTTGCCTTACCACTATCGCTGGGAATACTTTTTTTCTCACTTCTGGATTTCCTGAAACTACTGATACCATTACCATGTCTCCTATTCCTGCTTGTTGTGTTCTTCCCTTGACCGTTTTCGAGTGTTTCACGCTGATTATTCTTACTATTTTGGCTCCCGAGTTGTCGCACGTTGGAACGTTTGATACGTGCTGTAATCCTCTCGTCATTCTCGCTTTTATTGGTTTCATGATTCTGTTGCCTCTTCAGAAATTTTTCTTTTTGTCGAGCTATCGCCACCGTCACCTTCTTCTTCAGCTTTTCCTCTTGTTTTAGCTTCTCTTACTGCCTCTGCTTCTCTTAGCTGGTCTTGAGATGCTAGGAATGACATATCTCTTCCTTGTTTTTCTTTTATCAGAAACTTTTTCGTTTTGCTTATCGGTCTGCATTCTTGTATTAATACTATGTCTCCTACCGTTGCGGAGATATTTTCTGGATTGTGAGCTTTTATTTTGCTTCTTAGTTTTACGTACCTGTCGTATTTTGGCAGGAATTTCCATCTGTACCATTGGACTGTTACTGTTTTTTGGGCTCTTGATGCTATTACTGTTCCTACAAAGCTTCTTCCTCTAGCGCCTAATGATTTTCCGTTTTCTTTAGCAATATTTTTCATTTTTTCCTCATGCGAAATTTTTGATTATTATCATTTCTGGTAAAAACCCGTATTCTACGAGTAATTGTTTTACCTTTGCTGGATATTTTGACTGAAGTTCTATCATTGAATCTTTTACTGTGCCTCCGCACGCCAATTTTTCTTTTAGGTGCCTGCACAAGTCTTTGAGGTCTATTTCTTTTTCAAGGCCTGCTATTACAGTGCATGGTTTTCCATATTTTCGCTTTTCTAGGCGTACTTCGATCTTTTGCGATTCCTTTGCTATTGATGCGCATACGCAAAGGTCTTGCGGTAGACCGCATGTTTGGCATGTGTTCATGTCTTCAGCTATGACCTCCCTGCAAGAACCATTTTTATTCTTGCTATTATTTTTTTTGATCTTTTTATTCTTCCGGCACTTTTTGGTGTTACGCCGGTTAGTACTTGAACGTGATCTTTTAATAATTCTTTTTTTACTTCTAATAATTTTTTTTTGAGCTCCTCAGCTCCTAAATCTTTTATTCCTTTGTATATTTTGTTGCTCATTTTGTTTCCTCTGTAACTTCTTCTTTTTTATCTTCCAATTTTTCTGTTTCCTGAACTTTTACTTCTGTTTGGCTTGCTTCTGGCATTCTTGGTTCTTCTACTGGTTCTTCTTTTGATGTCTTTTTTCTCGAACGCTTTTGTCTTTTTTCTTCACTACTACTTTCTGCTTTTTCAGATTCTTCAATGCTTTTCTTTTTTCTTTGCCTTTTATGCGTTTTTTCTTCTTTTGTTGTTGATTCTTCCGGAACTGCCGGTTTTTCTTCTTGTTTCTTTTCTTCTTCAATTTTTTGTTCTGCTGTTTTTTCTATTATGCTCATGTCATCTGGAAGTTTTACGGATTGGGGCATTATTGCTACTCTTATTCCTATAGTTCCTGACTTTAGGTTTGCTGCCGCGAATGCCCTTTTTACTTGGCTTATTGATGCATCGCCTGACTTTTTCAGGTATCCTGAATAGAACCTCCAAGTTTTTGCTCTCGCGCTCGGAACTTTTCCTGATATTAGCACTTCTATTCCTCTGGCTCCTGCACTCATTACATCGCTTAAAGCTTTGTGCCCTATTCCTTTGAATCTTTGCGTTCCGAACCTTTCCAAACTGCTGGCTATTCTTTCAGCAACTATTTGCGCGTCTACTTCTGGATTTTCCACTTCTTGCAGTTCTATTTCTGGATTTTCAAACTTGAATTTTTTCTTTAGTGTAGCAGTTAGTTTTTTTATGTTTTCTCCTTTTCTTCCAACAACCAGTCCAGGTCTTGATGCGTAAACCATTATTTTTTCTCCTAGTGGGGTTCTTATTATTTTTGTATGGCTGTACCCTACATTTTTTAGGCTTGACGCTATGAATTCGTGGACTTGAAACTCTCTTACTCTTTGACCTAATAGTTTTCTTTCTATCATCTTTTTGCCTCTCCGACTTCTCCTATTGTTATTGTGAGATTTGTTCTTTTAGCGTGTCCTCCTCTGCCGTATCTTGGTATTGTCGGGCCTTTTGATGGAACTATGCTTTTCACGAACAAATTTTTAGTGCTTAACCCTTTATGTTCTGCATTTGCTACTGCGGAATTTAGCACTGATAGTATATTCTCACAAGTTTTTGGAGCGTACCTTCCTGGGCCCATCCCTCTTTTGTGGCCTACTCCGTTTACATCTCTGTGAAATTTTATTGGTTTTGACATTTTTATTGAGTCTTCTAATATTCTTCTTGCTTGCTGTACATTTTTTCCTCTTACTTCCTTTGTTATGTTTACTGCGTATTTTAGCGACATTGGGAGCGAGTTTCCTATGGCTCTCGCTATTACCGCGCTTTCTCCGATTTTTTTGTCTTCTTGATTCTTGTTATTTTTAGTATTGCTCATTTTTTACCTCACGCTTAGCGCCGCACTGCTTTTTGTTGCTCCTACTCCTGGAGCGGAGTGCTTTACCATTCTTCTTGTTAGTGCGAACTCTCCCAGCCTGTGGCCCAGCATTTCTGCAGTTATTTGTAATTGTAAAAACTCCTTGCCTGTGTGAACTCCTATATTTTTTCCTATCATGCTTGGTATTATTATCAGGTCTCTGCTGTGAGTTTTCAAATTTTTCTCTCCAGCCACTAAATTTTTTAATAATTTTTCTTCGTCTGTTGTGAACCCTCTTAGTAGTGATCTTCTTTCTCTTGATGGTAGCAGTGTTGAAAACTCTTTTAGTGACATTTGTTTTAGTTCTTCTTCTCTGAACCCTCTGAACGTGAATTCTTTTGCCATTATTTATTTCCTCCCTGTTCTTCTTGCAGCCAGCTTTCCTACTTTTCTTCCTGGTGGCGCATGTCTTGATACTGGTCTTTGTTTTGCTTTTCTTGCAGATCTTTTGTTTCCAAATGGGTGATCAACAGCATTCATCTTGCATGCGCTCGATCTTGGGTATAATTTGTTTCTCGCTTTTTTCGCGAAGTACATGTTTCCCGCTTTTGCGAATGGTTTTTCTTTTCTTCCGCTTCCCGCTATTATTCCTATGCATGCTCTGCAGTTTTCGTGAAGTATTTTTGTCTTTTTTGATGGTAGTAATATCATTACTCCTTCTGCTGTTTTGCTCAAAATTTTTGCTGTTGTTCCGCTGGTCTTGCAGAATACTCCTCCGTCACCAGGCCTTAGTTCTACATTGTATACTTGTGATCCTTCAGGTATTTCTTTTAGCGATAGTATGCTTCCTGGTGTTTGTTCTGCTCCTTCGCCTGCGAATACTTTGTCTCCTACTTTCACTCCTTCTGGTGCTGGCAGTAGTGATGACACCCCGTCGGAGTATTGTACTTTCATTAGTGGCGCGCTGTGCCCTGCGCTGTGAACTAGATCCATTATTTGCCCGTTTATTTGCCCGCCTATTTGGCCTGTTTGGTGTTGTGTTAATTGCTGTGTTGGTCTTAAGCTTGTGTCACCTGCATAGTTGAAGCTTGGAGCTGTGTATCTTGGGCCTCCTTTGCCTCTGGCTTGAGGTATTATGTTCTTTCCCATTTTACAACACTCCCATTGATGTTGCTATATCTTTTGCTAGCACATCTTTTTTGAATACTACGAAAGCTTTTTTTCTTCCTCCTTGAATCATCGTGTTTACTCTTAGTGGTTCTACGCTGAATAATTCTTTAACCGCCCTTTTTACGTCATCTTTTGATGATTTTTTGTCCACTACGAATACTAATGTGTTTTGTGAATCTATTAATCGTACGCATTTCTCAGTGCTTAACGCTCCTTTTATAACGTCTAAGTCTTGAATGCTCATAGGAATAACCTCTTATCTTTTAGCGCTATTATCGCACCTTTTGTGAATAGTGCTGCTCTTCCAGGGTGTGTTCCTGGAGCTAGTATTTCTATGTTTAAGTGATTTACATCCACTATGTCCATTCCTGGCATGTTTCTTCCTGCTATTGTAAGAGCACACTTGTTGCTCGTTATTATAACTATTGATTTTGGTGTTTTGTGTTTTCTTCCTCTCATTTTTCCTTTGCCTGCTCTTATTCTTTTTTGTGATGCTCTTTCTATTTCTTGACCGAATCCTAGTGATAGTAATGAATTTTTTAATTCTGTTGTTGTCTTTATTGATTCGAAGCTGTCGTCTAGAACTATTGGGTATATTTCTGGAATTTTGTGGCCTCTGTTCTTTACTAACTCTTTATTTATTGTTGCACTTATCGCTGACCTTATTGCTTTTCTTCTCTCTTTAATATTCAGCTTTTTTTCCCAATTCTTGTCACTTTTTGGGGGGTGTGCTTTTCTTCCTCCTACTGCTCCTGGAGCGAACGCTCCTACCATTTGGTATTGCGACCCTTTTACTGACATTGTTTTTCTTGGAACTCTCGATTGCCCTTTACCGTAAGATGATTTTATGTCTCTTCTTCTTTTTGACAGCCATGATACTTGTTTTTTTCCTGCTAGGGGGTCTGGGCTGTATGGTTGTCTTTTGTGGCTCCATAATGTTTCTACTGCTCTTTGTATTATGTCTGTTCTTAGTGGTTCTGAAAATTGTTGTGGTAGATCTATTTTTCCTATTCTTTCTGATTTTGTTGAGTATACATCAGGCGACATGTGTTATCACCAATCCCTCGCCGGTATTCCTTCCAGGTCTTGATGCTGGAGTGAGTGTTATTAATCTTTTTGGGGGTCCTTGTATTGAACCTTTTAGTAGCAGGCATGTCGCTCTAGGGTTTCCGTATTGCTGGTACCCTCCTGGTTGTGATATTGATTCTGGTGTTTTCACGTCTAATACTATTTTGTTTAATTCTGTTCTTAGTTGGAATCCCATTTGTCCCGCTTTTGCTACGGTCCATTGCCTGTCTGAATTCCATGGCCCTAATGTTCCTGGGGTTCTTCTGGACTTTTGCGATTTGTGGTGTCTTAATCTTCCTCCGAATCTTTTCATTGGTCCTTGTAATCCTTTCCCTTTTGTTACTCCGTGAGAATCTAGTATTGTTCCTTTTGTCGTAAAATCTGTTATTTCTATTTCTTTACCTAATTTTTCTTTTGCGAATGATTCTTTTTCTTGAATGGTTCCTGTTATTCCTGCTTCGAAGAATTCTGGTGTTTTCTTAAGTCCTATCTTGTTTGGTTGTGTTTGCAATAGTAGTCTTATGTCTGCAACGTCTGCTGGTGTTTTTATCTCGTGGGCTTTTTTCTGGTTTATCAACCTTTTTGCGTACTTGTCTAAATCTGTCATTATTGTTGATGTTTTTTGCAGTCCGCTGAGAGTTTTTTTGTAATATGTTATTCCTGCAACTTTTACTGGCGGGCACTCTATTATTGTTGTTGGCCATGATATAGTATCGCCTTTTGTCAAACTGTTTTTTCTGTCATCTTTAACCATTACGTGTCTCATTCCTACTTTGTATCCTGCAAACGCCATTATTCTAGATTTTCCTGCATTCCAGCATCTAATTCTGGCTTTCATGCTTTTGGCTCTTGATCTCGGCCAAAATTGTAAACTACCATGTCTTGGATGTCTTTTTTGAGGCATATTGAACCTTCAAAGCCAGCCTTTAGCGATGCCTTGCGGAGAAATATCGAAAGTCACTCGACACACACTAACAAAGCATCTTATCAGGTTAGCTGTACAAAAAAGGAAAAAAGGGCGGTTTATAAATGTAGCGGAGGCTGG
>JACQMS010000013.1 GCA_016203445.1 Candidatus Woesearchaeota archaeon | reverse complement strand
TGGTCGTTTTTGTTGAGTGAGTATTTCTTTTTGAGTATTTCAAGCTCTTTGTAGTCTGGTATGATGATGTCAATGTCTCGGGACTTGTGTTGTTTTGTCCAGAGGTATGATGCCCATCCTCCTATAAGTACGAACCTGAATTTTTCTTTTTGGATGTCTTGAAGGATACTCCAGCTTTTCTCTGTTAGGTCACTGTTCCAGAATTCCATTGATGTGCACCTCCAGTGCTTGAACAAATTCTTTCGCATACCACTCTTTCATATTCCATAAGTCAACGAATGTGTTGGCAATCGTTGTTTTCTTTCCGTACAATCTCATAAGGGGGTCTTTTTTTAGTATGTATATATTAGGCACTCCTTCTCGTGGCGGGTATCGTTCCTTTGCATTTTCATCATCGTACATGTAAATTTCTGAGTAATCTGCAGGAACTTCTCCCCATTGTCGCTTGTATGCAGTGTACGCGGTAAAAATTGAGTTATTGGAAGCATCTTTTTCTATCACTCGCACTGGTTTTTCTACTCTTGTTGAATATATAACATCTTTATGAAGATTTCTCTTGCTTGCCCAATAGTAGAGTATTTTTTTGGGATCAGTAACATGAAAGTTTCTTTGTTTTACATCAACCGCGCCGATCAATTCAAGTTTTTGTATTATTTTATTGACAACGCTTAAAGAAAGAGCGAGGGTTTTTGATAGTGCAGACTGCGTCAACACTCTGTTTCTCTTCTCGAATGCTTGGTACAATATCTCTCTTAGTATAAATTCTTCGTTTTTCATACACATATAAAAAATACGCGTTATTTATAATACTTTCCATTTTTAGCGAAATATTAATAAATAAATTAAAGTAAAAAAGGAAATATCTTTGACTGTCGCTTCCCTCGTGTGCACGCTTGCTTGGTTGAGTTCAGAGCGAAACGCGCAGTGAAACACGAGCTGGAAGCGACGAAAAATATATTGCTGAAGGACAACAAAAACACTGGGAAGAACCCGAACAAAAAACACAAAATTTATGTATGCTTCACGTTATACTCGGGTCATGAATTTTCTCATTATTAAGTGACAACAATACCGAAACATTTAAATACTTCATTCATCACCGTTGTGTCATGGTTTTTAAAATGTCGGTTTTGGACATTGATAAAATGCGTGTTCAAACAAGTGTTGATAACTCTTTGATTTCAAAAGTTCTTGAATCTTTGAGCAAAGAGTTTACTGTTTCAGTATCTGCTGTTTGCGGCAGAGCTGTTTTGCATGCTTGTGGAACTTCTGATAATGTTAGAAAAATATCTCGCAGACTTTTGAATTATGATCTTCTTTGCAATGCGGTTAGGGAGGTTAGCCCTCCTCTTGATGGCTTGGATATTGATGCTAATTATAATGTAACTGTTCCCTGCGGGCGCAACGGAGTTTTCACAATTCATTCTAAAAATTCTTTTGACAAAAAATACTCTGTTGATATTATTTTAGAATCTGCAGGGTCTTCGTCTTATGGAGTTTTTGTGAGGGGTTCTAATGGATGAATTTGAAAGTGATAGGTATGTAACTCCTATGTACGTTCGTGTAATTTCTAAAATTCCTTTGGTTTCTAGAGTTGTTGAAAGAATTGCTGATGCACTTGTTGATTTTTCTCCAAAATATAGGATTGAAGTTGCGATGAATTTATTTAGTAGAGATTCTTCAAACATTTGCAGAAATATGGAGAATATTGCTGAAAGAATTGATGCTATTGCGTTGCGTATTAATCCTTCTGATATTGTTAAGAGTGAAGACATTTCTGGAATTGTTACTCCTGAGGAAGCTAAAGCTTTAGACGCTGGTTTGGCTGGAGTTGATGGTCATAATGGTGTGCCTTCAGATCCTCCAGAGAGTAATTATTACACTTTTGAGGTGCTTGGATGAGAAACTTGAATTTCTGTCTTGACGCCGAACTTGCAGGTGATTTTGAAAATATGGTTTTTTCCATTGCTAAAGCTCATGCAAAACCTGTTCATGCTCCAGAAGTTTCTGGAAATCATTTTATTGGGATGCCTTTTTTTGGTTTTGGCTCTCGCGCTATTCATATTAATTCTGGCATTGAAGTTTCTACAGGCAAGGTTTCTTATAATATTGATTTTATTGATCTTCCTAGGGCGGAGAATTTTGTTAGCTCTGTTATTGATGCATATAACTCTTTAAGGCATTCATATTCGCCAGAGAAATTTAGGCAAGTTGTAGCTATCTCATAGTGGTGAAATAATCGAAACATTTATAAATAAGTGATATTTCACAAGAACAAAATAAATATTTTCGGGGGTCAAAAATGACATACAACATTGAAAGTTCACAAAGAAATTATCAAGGTGCAGGAGTTTTGGCAACTGCAGGTTTAGCAGGACTATTATTTCTTGGAGGTTGTTCAGGGAATGCAGAAGTCAGAACTAATACTTTTGAATCGTTATACGCTACAAAAAAGGTTCGTGAAGCTGAGCGCTCAGGAACTGGTGCCGCTTCTGGTGAGGCCATACTTAATGCTAACTTGCTCCGCAATAAAATAACTGCTCCTACTGCTGCTGACAAGGTAAGAGTTGCGAATGATGTTGCAAATAATTATTTTGATGAAGCTGTTAAGCTTACTGATGAAACTCCCAGGAAAGATAAATTGGCTGGTGCTAAGGCAGTTTTGGATTATATTGTTACTCCAAGAGACCATGACGGTAATTCAAGTACTCCAGAACAATCATTCTTGGATGATACTGCAATTTTACTTTCTGACAAAGTTGCTGTTTATGACACTATTGCAGATGTTGAGCTTGAAAGACTTAAGCTCGGTGTTACTGGTGTTACATTAGAAACTGTTGTTAGTGCTTATAATAATGCATTGAATAGTGCTAATGGTAATGAAGAAGCAAAAGAAGCTCTTAGAGGTCACTTGAGAAGTTTTGCAGGAAAATTAGAAGATTATTTGAATGCTAAAGATGTTGCAAAAACAGAAGTTGATAATCAGAAAGCTGCTAGAAAAACTGCATTTCAAACATTGTTTGGGAACGTTTTTACTGCAGTAGGCAATGATGCTTCAAGATTGGCTAAGGCTTCAGAGTTGTGGAGCGTAATTTTGGATAATTCTACAACTGCCAATGGTTATGCAGTTACTGTTGCAGGCAACTAAGTAATTTACTGTTCACTTTTTACAGTAATGTTTTGCAGTAAT
>JACQMS010000014.1 GCA_016203445.1 Candidatus Woesearchaeota archaeon | reverse complement strand
GTATGGAAAGTTTCTGAGCATGCTCAAGAACCACTGTGATCTATTGTGTTTAACAACATAGTATTGGTCTTTGACCAATGGTTCTTGACAGTTTCTGAGCATGCTCAAGAACCACTGTGATCCATTGCGTTAAGCAACATGCTACTATTCTTTGACCAATGGTTCTTGACATCCGCGAATCAGAAAGCATCTGATCAAACTCCACACTTTAGTGTTGAGTAGGACGCTTTCCGCGGATTTTTATGATATTAAAAACGGAATCCTAGAAATACATGCTGGTACGGCGAGAGAGATTGCTCAGAGATGTCTGGTGCCCCCAGGCGCTTTGGCTCTCCTCGACACCGTACCAGCTTTCTTCTATATAAAAGTGTGCTTTTTTCGTTCTTTTTTCGATGATTTTAAAAACTCTTTGCTATTCCTTTTCTTTGTGATAAAATGGGGTTGAAGAATACTATTCAGAATGTTTATGAGAAGGAGTTTAAGAAGTTGTTAATCATTCCTTTGTTGTTGTTCGTTCTAGCTGTTGCTCAGATTTCTTTTCAGGTTTATTCTACTGGTGATTTTGTTGATAGGAGTGTTGGCTTGAAGGGCGGTGTTAGTATTACTGCTTCTCAGGGCTTTTTGGATGTTGACAAGTTGTCTTTTGATGCTAAGAGTTTTAGTCCTAATGCTGATATTGCTGTCAGGTCTTTGAGGAATACTGGCGAGGTTATCGTGGAAATTTCTGACATTTCTGAGGATGATATTGTTAAAATTCTTGATTCTCAGAGTGTTGATAGGGGTTCTGTTGTTGTAGAGGTTACTAGTAGTGTTGTTGGTGGTAGTTTTTTTCGTGCTACTATGAGCGCGCTTGTTTTGTCTTTTATTTTAATGACTATTGTTGTTGCTATTTCTTTTAGAACTTTTATTCCTAGTCTTGCTGTTGTCCTTGCCGCCGCTTCTGATATTGTTGTTACTCTAGCAATTTTTAATATTACTGGTCAAAAGCTTACTACTGCAGGTATTGCCGCGTTTCTTATGCTTATTGGTTATAGTGTTGATACTGATATTCTTTTGAGTACTCGTGCTTTGAAGCGTAAGGAGGGTTCTTTTAATGACAGAATTTATAGTTCTATTAAAACTGGGCTTATGACTTCTTTTACTACTATTATCGCAGTGGCTCTTGCTCTTTTTATTGCTAAGAGTGAGACCATTCAGCAAATAATGCTTATAATACTTATTGGTATGTTTGTTGATATTGTTAATACTTGGATTCAGAATGTTGGCATTCTTAGGTGGTATCACGAGAGGCGTGGCGGTGTTGTATGAGACCTCTTCTTAAGAATTGGAAGGTTTTATTGCTTTTGTCATTTTTATTGATTAGTATTCTTTTGATTTCTCCTCGTCCTTGGAATGATGGTATTGTTGTTCGCAGTGTTGTTAAGGATAGCGCGTCTTATGATGCGGGTCTTAGGGGTTCTTCTCAGGGTATTGCTCTTGTTTCTCGTGAAAAAATTCTTGCTTTTGATAATGTTCCTGTATCTAGTGTTGATGGTTTTAATTCTTTGGTTTCTTCTTTGGAGCCTAATAAAACTTTTCTTTTGAAGACTAGTAAATCTTTGTATTCTATTACTACTGAGTGGCTTACTGAAACTATTGTATTGAACGAGACTGAAACCGTTGTTAGAGAGGAATTTTTTAACGAGTCTGTTAATGGTTCCTTTGTTCAGGTTCTTCGTAATGTTTCTGTCATCCAGCCTAAAACCGAGATTAAATATATTGGTCTTGAGCCTGTTGGTATTAATGTTGAGCCTATTTCTAAGACTAATATTAAGAAGGGTTTGGACTTGCAGGGCGGTACTCGTGTTCTTTTACAGCCTGAGAAAGAGTTGTCGTCTCAGGATATGGATATTTTGATTGGTAATATGCAGCAGCGTCTTAACGTTTATGGTCTTTCTGATTTGTCTATTCGTTCAGCTCAGGACCTTCCTACTTATCTTGGCGGTTCTGGTAGGCAGTTCATAATTATAGAAATTGCTGGAGCTACTGAGGAAGAGGTTAAGGATGTTGTTTCTCGTCAGGGAAAGTTTGAGGCTACTATTGCGAACGTTACAGTTTTTAGGGGTGGTAGTGATATTACTTATGTTTGCAGGACTCCTGATTGTTCTGGTATTGATCCTAATCGTGGTTGTGGTAGTGTTGGTGATGGTTTTGCTTGCACTTTTAGTTTTGCTATTAGTTTGAGTCAGGAAGCCGCTTCTAGGCAGGCCGATGTTACTAAGAATTTGAAGATTATTCCCGGGGCTTCTGCTGATTCTAGTTATTTGGAGTACCCTTTGGAATTGTTTCTTGATAATGAGAATGTTGACACTTTGCAAATTTCTGCGGAGTTGAAGGGCAGGAAGGTTACTGATATTACTATTTCTGGTAGTGGTTCTGGTTTGACTTCTCAGGAGGCTCGTCAGGAGGCTCTTAAGAATATGAAGAGGCTTCAAACGATTTTGATTACTGGTTCTTTGCCTGTTCAATTGAGTGTTGTTAAGGTTGACACTATTAGTCCTTCTCTTGGCGAGAACTTTTTGTATAATGCTATTATTGCTGGTATTGTCGCAATTTTTGGTGTCGGCATTGTTGTTTTTGCTCGTTATAGGCTTTTGAAGATTACTATTCCTATAATGTTTACTATGATTTCTGAGATTGTTTTAATTCTTGGTTTTGCTGTTCTTGTTGGTTGGGATATTGATCTTGCGGCTATTGCTGGTATTATTATAGTTGTTGGTACTGGTGTTGATCACCAAATAGTTATTACTGATGAAGTTCTTACTGGGCGCCAAAAGCATCAGCTTTCTCTGGTTCAAGGAGTTAAGAATGCTTTCAGCATTATTTTTATGAGTTATGCTACTGTTGCCGTAGCGTTGATTCCTCTAGCTTTTGCTGGTGCTGGCTTGTTGAAGGGTTTTGCTCTTACTAGTCTTGCTGGTGCAACTTTTGGTGTTATTATTGCCAGGCCTGCTTTTTCTGCTATTATTCAGCATTATCTTGAGAGGTCTTGATGGGTTCTTTGAAGGGTTCTTTTCTTATTGTTCTTGTAACTTTTCTTACTAGTACTGCTCAAATTTTTTTTAAGAAGGGAGCTTCTTTGCTTCCCTTGATTTTCATTAATTGGTGGCTTTTGTTTGGCGGATTGATATACTTTTTTGCATTGCTAATATTTGTTAGGGGTCTTCGTGAGGGCGAGGCTTCAAAACTGGTTCCTCTTCTATCAGCTAGTTACATAATAGTTGCTGTCACTTCATCTTTTTATCTTGGTGAGTCTATTTCTTTTTTCAAAATTATTGGTATTGTAACGATAATTTTTGGCGCAACGCTCCTTATAGGTTCTGGTAAGAGTGCTGAATCTTTGGAGGTTCCTGTATGACTGCGGAGTTGTGGGCTGTTGTTCTTACAATGGTTGTTTCTATAATTGGTGGTATTGGTCCTGTTTATTTGAAGCGCGCCAGCGTCAGTTGGAGTAAGCATTATTCTTTTTTGTTTAACAAAAATTTTGTTTTCGGAACTTTTTTTTATGCTGCATCGGTTCCTTTATTTGTTATTGCTTTGCGTGGCGGCGATGTTTCAACATTGTACCCTATAACTAGTACTGGTTATGTTTGGACTCTTATTTTTAGCAGGTTTATGCTTGGCGAGAGTATTACTAGGATTAAAGTTTTAGGTATTGGTCTTATAGTTCTTGGAGTTTCACTAATTGGTTTAGGATTGTAAACATAATCTTATTGTAAACACAATATTATAGTAGTAATAGTAAAATAGGATAAAGTCAACTTAAGTGCCAAATGTTAATCTATGTTCTGTCAAGAACCGCCGGGCTAAAGCCCGGGGCGTGAGGTTCTTGATCATGATCAGAAACCGCCTTCTTACTCCGAGCTGAAGCAGAGAGATTGCGAATGGCGGTTTCTGACATTTCAATAATTTCTTGGGCTGCCTTGACGTTGTCAAGGTAAAATTTTTTCCCCACGAACAACTCGTTGTCGTGGGAAAAAATTTTAGTCACGAAATGACCTGCCCGGCAAAAAAGAAAAGAAATGGTATATTAAAAATATTGTGCCCGAAAAGAAGTAGAGATCATAGATTAAACGACAAACATACTCTAAAGACACTAAACTTGACTGTACAGTAAAATAGTAAAATCTATAAAACAATTGTTTACTATTGCTCTTCATGCTTACTGCTTTGGATGTTCATCATGTTGTTCAGCGTCTTAATAATTTTGTTGGTTCTAGATTTAAGAATGCTTATCATAATAGAGAGCTCGTCATTATTCAGCTTCATAAGAGTGAAACTATTAATATTCATATTACTCCTTCACAAATTTTTGAGGATTCTAAGGGCGTTGTTCCTTTGCGCCCTTCGCCTCTGGCCCAGATTTTAAGAAATTCTCTTACTGGTTCTAAACTTGTCAGTGTTGAACAGCCCGGCACTGAACGCATTATTTTTTTATCTTTTGATGGCGTGAAGAAAAGCAATCTTGTTATAGAGCTTTTCAGCACTGGTAACTTGATCATTACTGATAATAACGGCGTTATTATTACTGCTAAAACTTTTAAGGAGTGGAAGCATAGGAGCATAAAAAAAGGGGTTGTTTATTCACTGCCCCCTGCTTGTAAAAATATTCTTATTGCTTCAGCTGACGATTTTGTTGAATCTTTGAAAAAATATGATGGCAATTCTGAGAAAACTTTGGCACTGGAGTACGGTCTCGGGGGCGTTCTTGCAAGATTAATAGTTCAGAAAACTGCATCTTCTGAACCCGGAGAAATTCTCGCAGCGGTTAAGCATTTGTGGAATGAATCTCCTCCTGATGATTCTCTTTCTAAAAAAGATTTTGTGGATTCTATCAGCGTTCAAAAACGTAATATTAATAAGGATAAAATTCTTGATAGGATTAAAATTCAGGAAGCGCATCTTAAAATTTTGGCGCTTGAAGAGCGGGACAATTCTATTAAGGGCAGGCTTATTTATGAGAATTATGAAAATGTTAAAACTGCTCTTTCTCAAAACAAGAAAAAGTTTTTGTTGGATTTGTGATCGGCGCGTTCAGGATGGGTTTCTAGAAAACTATTTAAACGAGTCATCAGGTTCTCGTGATTATGGGCCCATAGCTCAGCCCGGCAGAGCACCTGGCTCTTAACAAAACCCACGGTTTTGAATTTTAAAAACTTCGTTTTGAAGGTAACCAGGGCGTCAGGGGTTCAAATCCCCTTGGGCCCGCTTATTCCATTCTGTCACTACCTACTGATAGTCATAGAATAGAAACATTTATATACTCTTTTTTTCAGTATCGTCTTATGGACGCTTACCAAAAAGATGTTGATAAATATACTTATAGAGCTAAGGACTTTGGTGACTTTCAGAAGCATTTGAGAAAGATGGCTTCTTATGGTCTTCCTTTAGTTATAGTTCCTGATGGTGTTAAACCTTTGAGTCCTGAAAGTGTTGCTGCCAATGTTGCAGACGGTTTGAAGACTGAATGTTCTCCTTCTGATGCTAAGGCGTTCGAGGCTTTTTTTCGTCTTGTTGCTTCCTGCAAGAAAGTTTTGGATTCTGATAATTATTCTTGTGAACCTGTTAGGGAAGTTGTTTCTCCTCCTTCGGTTATTCAAGCGGCTCCTGATAATGTTTATTCTGGCGTTCAGAAATCTTTAGAATCTATCGCGGTTACTGCTTTATCTTCTGGTGTCGACGCTGTTTTCAGGGTTGAGAGTGATTGTTCTGGTAAGAAGTATGTTGATGATCGTGTTTATGTTAATCCTCAACCTTCTTTTTCTCTTGATGATTTTAGGAAGCGTTTGCTTTCTCAGGGTTTTGGTGTTTTTAAATTTCCTATTGATGCTTATGAAATTTTTCCTTCAACTGGTATTTCTAGGAAAGTTGTTGATAACTATTTAGAAAATTTGGAGTCTCGTTCAAATGTTGGTATTAATTGGGGTAATATTGTTGGTCTTGCTCGTCGTGATGGTAAGACTGAGGCGCAAATTCTTCTTAATGTTGCTGAATATCTTGGTATTAATATTTCTAATAGGAGTGATTATTCTGGTGGCTTGAAAAAGATTGATTGGGAAGTTTTGAAGGGCGAGCTTCAAATAGTTCTATTAAATTTCGGCGATGCTTTAATCGTTAGCAGAGGTTGGCTTTCTCGTTGTGATCTTAGGATGAATCTTCCAGCTGTTAGTTGGTCTGAGCGTCTTTCGGAGCATGATCCTTTTTTCTCTTTGAGACAGCTTAGGAGGATGATTGAATTCAAGCACTCTTTGCCTGATTGGAAAATTAGTAAAGTGAAGGAACAGATTGTTGATGGTTATTGTTCGTTGAAGGGGTATACTATTGTTAATAGGGATTCTTCTGCTTCAACTTCAAAGGATCCCCTGGCATTAAGTGATAGGCATCTTGATATTGCTGATTTGTGTCGTATTGGCACTGCTAATGCTTTGGCTAAAGCTCAAAGGGTTGCGGGTATAGAGCTTAAAGCTATGGAAAAGAAGTGGATGGCTGGTGCCAGTGATAGGGCTAAGAAGGGTGCTGCTACTAAGCGTGCTAAAAAGTTTGCCAGAGATGTTGGTGAATATGTTGAGAGTAAGCAAAAAGCGCGTGATGCTGAATGTTTGAGGTCTATGCAAATGAATCTTTTTGGTAGTGTCGATGAAGATTTGAATAATAATAAATAATAATATTTTGAATTGCGAAAAATGATTTTCTTTCTTTGTGTACTTTGATTCGGATAAAGTCAACTTAAGTGCCAAAACATCACAACTGTTCATTTCTAATTTCGGGCGCGAAACGATGCAAATAGCAATTTTTTTCTTGCTCACGACAACTCGTTGTTCGTGGGCAAGAAATGTCGGAAACTTTCCACCAGTTCGTAACTGGTAGTTGAAGTAAATTATGCAGTGAATGTGGAAATGTCAGAAACTTTCCATAGATTGGTGACTGAAGCAAATCATGCAGTGAGTATGGAAAGTTTCTGAGCATGCTCAAGAACCACTGTGATCTATTGTGTTTAACAACATAGTATTGGTCTTTGACCAATGGTTCTTGACAGTT
>JACQMS010000012.1 GCA_016203445.1 Candidatus Woesearchaeota archaeon | reverse complement strand
TAGGTAGAATTATGGTTTCAATAATATGACAAACACCGCTTCAGATTTCCATACATTGAAGATTTTATGTACTGGTACAATGAAAAAAGACCTCACAGAAGCTTAAACTTTGAGGCACTTGAAACACCACAACAGGCATTTTTAAGAAAAATGCCCGCGGAGGATTAATAAACATGAAACCAACAATAACATCGAAGGGAAATAATAACGGGATACTACAGAGTTCTTCGCAGGGCAAAGCTTAAAAATCTCGTTCTTGACTTCACAGAATTATGAGCAGTGGTGAGGAGTTTGGGAGTGTTAAATCTTCTAGTTATGATTTTTTGTCTATTGAGCGCAAGTGGCAGAAGAAGTGGTCTGATTCTAACGCGTTTGTTGTTTCTGAGAACTCTTCTAGAGAAAAATGTTATGTTCTTGAAATGTTTCCTTACCCTTCAGGTTCTGGTCTTCACATGGGCCACGCTTTTAATTATACTATTGGAGATATTTTTTCCAGATTCAAGCGTATGAGTGGATTTAATGTTTTGTACCCTACCGGTTATGACTCTTTTGGTCTTCCTGCAGAGAACGCCGCGATTAAGGCTGGTGTTAATCCTAAGAATTTTACTGATTCTGCAATCACAAAATTTATTTCTCAGCAGAAGGCTTTGGGTTTGAGTTATGACTGGGATAGGACGTTGAAAACTTCTGATCCTGAGTATTATAAGTGGAATCAGTACTTGTTTCTTAAATTGTTGGAGAGAGGTTTGGTTTATAGGAAGAAAGCGAGTATTAACTGGTGTTCTAAGTGTTCTACTGTTCTCGCTAATGAACAAGTTCATAATGGCGCGTGTTGGAGGCACTTGGATACTCCTGTCGAGCTCAGACATCTTGAGCAGTGGTTCATAAAGACTACTGAGTATGCTGATGAGCTTTTGAATTATGTTGATTCTTTGCAATGGCCTGAGCGCATCAAGTCTATGCAGAAGAATTGGATTGGTAAGAGTCATGGCACTAATATTATTTTTGACATTAATAAGAAGTTTTGGACTATTTTTACTACTAGACCTGATACTTTGTTCGGCATAACTTTTCTTGTCGTTTCAGCTCAGCATCCTTTATTGTCAGATTTTGTTGTTACTAAACAAAAAAAGAGCGTTGATTCTTTCTTGAGGAAGATTCGTTCAACGAAGCAGGAAGATGTTATTGATCTTGAAAAAGAGGGAGTTTTCACTGGAAGTTATGCTGTTCATCCTCTAACTGGTGAGAATATTCCTGTTTACGCGGGCAACTTTGTTGTTGCTGACTATGGCAGTGGCATTGTTATGGCTGTTCCCGCTCATGATGAGAGGGATTATGATTTTGCTAAAAAATATGATATTCCTATAAAAATTGTTGTTCAACCTAAAGAAAAAAAGATTGTTCCTAAATCTTTGAGCGAGGCTTTCATCGGTGAGGGTGTTTTAGTAAACTCTGGTAGTTTTAATGGTCTTGATAGTGTTGTTGCTCGGGAAAAAATTACTGAGTTTTTGATTAGCGAGAAGAAGGGTGGCAGAAGTGTTCAGTTTAAGCTTAGGGATTGGCTTGTTTCTCGACAGCGTTACTGGGGCACTCCTATACCTGTTATTTATTGCAATTCTTGTGGTATCGTTCCCGTGCCTGTTAAGGATCTTCCTATACTTTTGCCGGCCAATGTTACTTTTGGCTCCGGAAATCCTCTTGAATCTAGTGATATTTTTGTGAACACTAAGTGTCCTCGTTGCAATTCTGCTGCTCGTAGAGAGACTGATACTATGGATACATTTTTTGATAGCAGCTGGTACTTTTTAAGGTTCGCTAATAATAAGAATTTTAAGGCTCCTTTTGATAAGAAGATTGCTAATTATTGGATGCCTGTTGATCAGTACATTGGCGGTGCTGAGCACGCGTGTATGCACTTAATTTATGCTAGATTTTTTGTTAAGGCTTTGAGGGATATTGGAATGGTTGATTTTGGCGAGCCTTTTCCTAGACTTTTCAATCAAGGCATGATTCATGGAGTGGATGGTTTTGTAATGTCCAAATCTAGGGGTAATGTTATTGATCCTCTTGATAGTATAAGCAAGTATGGTGCCGATTCTTTGAGGGTTTTTCTCATATCTGTTGCCAGTCCTGATAAGGATTTTTCTTGGAGCGATACTGGTATGGAGAGTTCTAATAAACTAGTTCAAAAAATTTTTTTGCACCTGTCTAACGTTAGTATTGGGAAAACTTCCAGTGTTGATGCTAGCAGGATTAATTCTGCGATTAAAACAGTTACAAAAAATATTGAGCAGTTCAAGTATAACATGGCGATAATTTGTTTGAGGGAATTGTTCGAAAATATTGGTGATGAATTAAGTTCTGATGATTTGTCTTCCTGCATTCGCGTAATTTCTCCTTTTTGTCCCCATATTTGCGAGGAGTTGTGGGAGTTGCACGGGTTTCAGGGTTTTGCTTCTCACTCTTCATGGCCTTCTTGTGATGATAGCAGGATAGATAATTCTCTGGATGCTAAAGAAAATCTTGTTGACCAGATTGTTAAAGATATTTATCATGTTATGGAGCTTAACAAAATCAGGAGTTGTGAAAAAATCACTATTTTTGTTGCCGAACCTTGGAAGTTTGATCTTTTTAGCAGTGTTAAAAAATTATTGGATGACTCTCGTGATGTTGGATTTATTTTGAGGAAAGTTTTGATTGGTGATATGAAGAAGCAAAGCCCGGAAGTCAGCAGGCTTGTTCCTCTACTCATTAAGGATACTAAAAAGGTTTCAGGAGTTATTCTTTCACAGAATGAAGAGTTTGAAGTTTTAAAAAAGTCTAATAAAATTATTTCTGAAAAGTGCGGATCTAAAGAAGTTTTAGTTATTAAGTCCCAGGAAAGTTCAGACCCTAAAGCCAGAAAATCCTTGCCTGGGAAACCGGCATTGTTAATAGAGTAATCAGGGCGTTTTTCTCATCTGTTTTACTCTATAATCTATTATTTCTTTTTGTTTTTCTTCTTCCTGAATTTTCGTTGCTTGATTCCCAGAAGGTTTCTTTTCTTGAGATATTTGTTGTTTTGGAGCGGGTTCCGGAACTTTTTCCCTTTCTTTCTCTGATATTTCTTTTAGTGCCTTTGTTATTCTTTTCTGTGATTCTGCCAGATGTTCTTCTGTTGATTGCCTAGGGTTCCACGTTAGCGGTATTCCGTCATTCTCTCGTCTCGGTATTAGTCTTAATTGTAGTTGTGCTTTTGTCTGCCCTGCAGTTGTTCCATTTTGTATTAGTATGTTTACTCCTTGAACTTTTTTTTCTTTGAATAATTTTATTGTTTCCTCGTTTGCTTTAGTAAACAGCTCTCCAACTATTTCGTCAGGAGTTTCTTCTAGTATTATGAATTTTTGTTTTGGAGTTACAGCTAATTCTCCTTCGACGCAAGAATGTTCTGGAATTCCCACAATAACATTTTCTTCTTTTGTTGTAGTCATTTCATAAGCCTCGATAACTCATCTAAATCTATTTCTTTTGTTGGAGATTCTTTTGTGATGCTTGTTTGATCTATTGCAGATGTTTTTTCACCGTCTTCAGGGTTTAGTAGTATTCCGTCTTCTTTTTCTCTAGGTATTACGTGAACTATGACGTGACCAGCTCTTTGCCCCGCCGCTATTCCTTGGGCTATGAATATGCTTGTGCCTCCGCAATTCATCCCTTTTAGTATTGCGTGAGATATTATTTTTGTAGTTATTGCCACGTGAGCTGTTTCTTCTCTTGATAATTGCGGCATTATCGTGGCGTGTGTTTTTGGCACTATTATTACGTGCCCCTGTGATGCTGGATTTATATCCAGTATTGCCAGAACTCTCTCATCTTCGTATACTTTTTTTGAATGTATTTTTCCGCTTATTATGTGGCAGAATACGCAGTTTTGTTTTTGCAACTCTTGTAATTGTTCTGGTGTTAAGTTTTTGAGATCTTCCGGTTTTAAGTGTTGCATGAGCATGATTTCTTATTTGGTGTTTATATGTTTTGTTCTTTTGATCGTGCTGTTTTTATAATAAATAAAACAACAGATATCACCATTACAGAGTCTGCTATATTGAATGATGGCCATATTGATATTGTTATAAAATCTCTAACGTACCCGTATATTGTTCTGTCTATCATGTTTCCAGCGACTCCCGCCATGAAAAGTATCGTTATCATAGGAGGAATTTTTCCTTTTTTTAGAAGCGCCAATCCCACAGCCAGTATCATTGCAGACAGTATTATGTAAAAAGTATTTGGCATCCATTGCAGTACTCCAAATGCTGAGCCAGTGTTCGTCGTTGGTGTTAGATCTGCTATTTTTGGTATTATTGTTATCGTTCTTGTTGCAAATAAGTATTTTGTCATCTGGTCAAATACTAATATTGTTAGAAAAACCAATACTATTTTTAGCGGGGAATATTTTTCTTTTCCTGAATTTTGCGTTTTATGCATTTTTCAAAATCTTCCTCTGAATACGTTTGTTCTTTCTTCAACCATTTTTTCTAGTCTTGCCACTTTTTCTGAAAGTGTGTCTATTGACGCCTTTAACAAGTCTATTTTAGCAGTGATTATCTGTACATCTTTTGAGTCCATGCTTGCTTGTGTTTGTTGTCCTGTTGTTGGTATTGCTTGACCGTATGATGGTATTGGCGCGGATCCCGGCGAGGCAAAGGATGGTGCTGGTTTTTCGTCGAATCCTGGCAATGGGTGTAAATCTTTGGCTCTTTCATCCATTGACGGCAAACCTGTTATTTTTGATGATTCGTCGCTTCCCAGGAATGCGTCGGTGCTTCCCATAAATTCTTCTTCTGAATTTTCCTTTTTAAATAGTCTTCCGAATATCCCCATTTTTTCACCTCATTATGTACTTTGATTTTCAGGAATTTTCAGGCCCTGTTGCAACTTCTATTTTTCCTACCTCTCCGATAATTTCTGTTATATTTTTTACAGTACTATTAACTCTTCCTATTATTGGTTCTGCATCTTTTATTTTTTCTCTTACATCGAAGAATGCCCATCCTGTTGGGCTTAGTACAAATTCTTCCCTCGCTATGTTCACGAATATTCCTGCAAAAAATATTACTAACAACACTGGAACTGCTAGTTGCAATAATCCTGTGAAAAATTTTAGTGTTAGTGTTAGTATTGCTACCGCCAGAATCACTAAAACTATTATTGTCACGATGTTTAATGCCATAATTCTTCACCATACGCTTTTGTTTATAAGTTTTATTATTATCTGGTGCAGTCAACTTAAGTGCTGGACATTTCTTCGTTCTTTTCATTGTGTACGTTGATGCCTCGATGCTTCAGCTAGAGGAGCAGTTGCGCTCAAGTACTGAACAACCTCGGCGTTTGCGCCTAGGTTGTTGATTATGCCCGAGTAATGAAAAACAGAAGAAAAGTATGGCAATAAGTTACAAAAATGCTTAACTTAACTTTGTCGAAAGAGAAGTTCTGGTGAAAATCAAAATAAAGGCTCTGTAGAAAAAATCCTCTGCCACCCTCCACGAGTTCCCTTCACAACTGTTTTGCGTCCGTTGCGGGGTGATGCCCCATCTGGGGACGCAGGACAATAATCACCATGTAAAGGAGCGAGTTGGTGGCAGAGGTCGAGCTATGCGAGATTTTCTACTAAGCCCAAAATAAAGAAATATTTATAAACAATATGTACAGGGACGTCGCTATTATGCGCAAAAAGAGAGGTGTAAGAAATAGAACTATTGCTAAGAAAACTGTTGCTAATAGTTCACCAAATGGTTTGTTCTCCAACAAAACATTACTTTTTTCGACGCTAATAATAATAGTTATAGGAACAGTATTGATTTTTGCGTACAAGCCTTTAAAAGAAACTTATGGTAAAGCAGTAGCCTTGTCACAACCAACACCGATACTTAGCCCTGGAGAAATAGGTAGTTGCGGGGTATTGCAACAAGAAGGAACGTATACATTGACTCAGGACATTATTTTGCTAGATGAAAGTAATCTTGGAAGTTATGATAACAAGCAGAACAATGTTTGTTTCAGAATACTAAGCGATAATGTAATACTTGACGGCGGAGGGTTCAAGATTCAGGGAGTTTCACCGCTAACTTACAATGGCATAGCTGTACAGGTAGGAAGTGTTCCTGCAAGGATTGATGGGAAACAAGTGACGTCTATAAATTATAATACTGGAGTAACAATAAAAAATTTTGGGTTGGTGGCAAACTTTTCAAAAGCCATAATAGCTTATAATTCTGAAAATTTGAATGTTGAGGATAACATTTTAAAAATACCTCCGGGTCAAGGAACTGCTCCGGTAATAGGGTTGAGCTATTCTAAAAATGTTAATATAAAAAGGAATACTGTTTTGGCTCATGAAGGAGCAACAGCTGTTGATGTAAGCGGTGACGAATTATTATCTGAAAACATAGTTATAGAGAATAATAATATTGTTGGGAGTGTAGTTATATCACCGGGAGTCTCAGGGATAGGAGCGAACATTTTTGGTAATAATATCACTGGATGGAATGGTATTACAGTAATGTATAATAACAAAGATTTAACGATTAGTGGCAATAATATATATTCTTTGGGGGTTAACGGTGGAAGTGGAGTCCGCGTAACAAGTTCTAAAAATGTCAAAGTATTGTCAAACAATATAATAGATGTTTCTTATAATAGTGGTTATGATACCAACTCAATAGGCGTTCACGTAGCGCTCAACTCTACAGATAATGTGATTCAAGGCAATACTATTCACAACTTTACCCAAAGTATCAGAGTAGATGGAGACTCCGCTTATGGATCGATACAAAATGTTATTCCTGCGAGAAATACTTTAATATCTGAAAATAATATAAAAATTTCAGAACCAACAGGAGCAATATATTTGTTCTGGGCAAATAATACTATAATGCAAGATAATAATATTACTCGAGAAGTAGATACTGAAACTACATTATTATGGCATTATTATGAATACTACCCCTCATTTTTCTCAATTATTAATTCTCAAGGAACACTGTTTAGAGGAGTTAACGATGTAAAGACCAATCTTGGAAGGAGCAGCATAGATATTTCAAGTGTTTACTCGTTAATTGAGCACTATAATGTAACTATTGAAGGAAGCTTGTTATTAAACGGTGCTCCAGTAATTTATTATTATGCTCCGGGCGAAGATGTTAACATTCAAGGAGTTTCGCAGGACAACGGAGTAATTCAAGAATCGAGCGTTATATACGTAATAGGTGCGAAAAATGCGGTAATTAACGGAGTGCGCGCGGTTGAAGGAATAAAATTTTTAGGAGTAGAAAATGCTCAAGTGTCAAAATCTTCAACAAATGGAGAGATATCTGCATTGCCTATTTACAAAAATTTTGGGGGTATTTATGCGGAAGGAATTATGCTGTCAGACAGCATAAGTATAACGGACACTGATATTAAAAGTTCTGAAACTCGGGGATTGTTTACTCAAGGTTCAGGAATTTCATTAAACGGAGTTAAAAATGTAGTAATTAAAGATACAGACATAAATGTTTCGGAAGAGGCGTACTATGGAGGAATATTTTATTGGGACGCTTTAGAAATAGTTAATACTCCGGACGGAGGTAGTAAAATAATATCACACACTCTTGAGAGCGCGAATATTGAAGGAGTAAAATTGTTAGTCGGAGAGGAAACCTCCGGGATATATATTAGTGCTAGCGATGCTTCTACCACAAAAATTAATAACACGTTTATAGGATCTAATGATAATGATAAAAATATTTACGTGGGTATACAATATTCCGGCGCTGGAGAACGAATATCAATATTAGGAACAAAAATATTAAATTCTGATTATGGATTGCTTGTTGAACCATCATACAACTTTGATTCAGGGATTCAGAGCGCTATTCAAAGTTTAAACGTGCAAAATACAGAGATTATTGGTGGATATTACGGAATATTTTTAGGTAATTCGAAAAATATTTTTATAGAAGATTCTGTTATAGACGTAAAAGATACTGGAATTAGCACCTATTCACAAACCGGTGGATTTCTAAACCTGAAAAATAACAGCATAAAAATTCCTGAAGAATATCCAACAAATGGGGTTTCGTTATATGGAGCTTACGAAAATTTAGAAATTGTTGATAATAGAATAACCGCGGGGTCAGGAGTTTCAATTTATCCGTATGCAGATTTTATTTCTTATGGAGATCATTTTAATCTTGTTAATAATTACACTAAAAAATTGTTAATGGAAAAAAATACTATAACATCAAATTTGAACTATGGTTATGGGGCTAGCATAAATTCTGAAAGTTCAGTAATAAGAAACAATGTTATTACTGCTGGCGGGGAATCGAGTTGGGGAATACTAATTACTGATCCTGCATCGAAAGAATTTCAAGAAAAAAATGATGTTTCCATGAATACTGTAGTGTTAAACGGTAATGGATTGTTAGAATTTGGCTATGGATTTACAGAATCAACAGACAATGGTTACACACCAATAACAAAAGTTCATGGTTCTGCAGGAATAACTATGACTGGAGGCAATCTTGTTGTAGGTAGCGAAATATATCACAACTATCCAGAATCAGAATCTTGGAATGTAGAAAAGAACAGTATAGTACTAAAAGGCGAGGGAGTTAGAGGGATAGTATCGTTAAACACTTTGGGAGCTGTGCTGAAAGAAAATAATATTCTTTCTGAAGGACTTTCAGATGTGCTTATTGGTGCAAGGTTGACACAAAATATGACTTTGGAAAATAATAATTTAGAATCCCGCGGAGGAAAAAGTGCGGGAATATTATTAATATCATCAAAAAATGTGCAATCAACAAATGATGTTATAAAAACTCTTGATGATGGAAACTCAACAATATTGTTAGTAGACCAATATGATAGAGCAACTTCAACGTTAAGTTATACAAATACGAGCGTTGATGAAAAAACTATAACTGTAAGTGATGAAGAAGTATGGTCATCGCCGCAGATTGGTTCTGGTGATAGCTGGACGTTCCTCCCAGAATACCAACCGGGAGAAGATGTTAATGAAGGGGTTGCTGAAACGATGCCTATAATTAATCCAGAACCAGTGCCTCCATCAGGCGGGGCAATCACTGAAGTCGTTGATACAACGGACTACGGATTTCCTGTTAATCCAACGCCGCAAAAAAGCAAATTGTTAATGAATAGGTATGCGAAATTCGTTTTGAAAAATGGCAATATAAAATTATCAGACACTCCTATTAGTATGTATTCAAGTAACGGCGAACTATTATTAGCAACGCAAACAGATTCTGAGGGAAAAACGCAACTGGTTAAAATAAATGAGTACTGGCATAATGGCTCTCAAAGAATTTATGAAACGCCTCACACAATTAATATAGCAACTGGTGACAGCGTAAAAAGTGTGGTATTCAATATTAGCGAGTGGAATAGTGGAATTTACTTAATAGATATATCTGAAGAGCCAGTAAGTATTGAAAGATTTTTAGAAGCATCTGGAGAGAATGGCACTAGCGATGATGGAAGAAAAGTTTCAATAAATTTGAATTTGGAAAAATCTGTTGTAAGCAGAATTGTAACTAATTACAGTACTATTATAGACATAATACCTAAAGAGACTATCGGGAAGACGCAAGTATTTGTGACTGTTCATGATAATAATACTAAGATTATTACTCCGTCAGAATCAGAGAGTTTGAAAAAAACGGTTGATATAACAGTTACCGATATTGTTAATAATAATATAGAAACTGCTTTGATTATAATAAATTATACTGATGCAGAAATTCAATCTTTAGATGTTAACGAGTCAACGTTAAAGATTTGGAAATGGAATGAGACTGCTGGTTCATGGATTGCTTTGCATAATAGTGGTGTTGATACTATTGCTAACTTTGTGTGGGCTAATTTGTCAAGCTTTAGCACTTACGGAGTTTTTGGCAATAAGAATGTTCAAGAACAAACACAAACTCCAACACAACCGCCAACTAGCGATGGCGGATCTACAGTTAGCAGTGGTAGTTCTGGTAGTGGCGGTGGAGGAGCAGGTGGAGGGGGCGGTGGTGGTGGAAGTTATGGAGGTAGTGTTGCAAAGAAGTCAGTAGTTACAAATAATGATACTCCTGTTGCGACGATTAATAAAACTGTAACCCAAACAAAACCGCTAGTTGAAAAATTTGCAGAGAAAAATGCAACACAACCAGTTCAAGAATCACCAGCACAAACTCCTGAAGAAAAATCAGGGGTTCAGACGCGAATACTTCTAATAGGCGCACTGGCAGGAATTGTTTTATTGTTCGTAGCGTGGAAATTTTATTTATCGCCAGTGGCGAAATTGCGAAGATCAATAAAGAAAAATATTTCTGCGGGATATTCGAAAAAAGACATAATAAAAACTTATGTTCAGAAAGGTTGGAGTGAAGAAATCATTAGGAAAGCAAGCAACACATAAATTCCCGTACAGTGATAAAAACAAAAAGATTTATAAGTGCCAATGACGGAAGTCATGAAAAAAGTGCTGAAAAGCGCTGTAGAGGTGAACATAATGGCTAAAAAAGGCGGTAAAGGATTATCTGGAGCAAACTGGTTCGGATGGTTAATACTATTGTTAGGCTTGTGGTTCGTTTTAGGAAGCCTAAGCTTGTTACCAACATGGGACTGGGATTTGCTGAGCTTGCTAACGCTAATATGGGGAGTAAAGTTGGTAGCTAGAGGTAGCGGCTGGTAGCCTGAATATTTTTGCAATTTTTTATTTTTCTTTTTTTCTGTTTTGTCAACAATCTACCTTTTACCTCTTTTGCTTAATAACTCTTTCTGCTCCAAAAGGGTGTAAATGAAAAGTATTACTATGGCGAGCTCGAAAAAACCATTAATGTATCTGCCAATATTTATAACGCCCGCAGATCTAAGAATCGTGAAAATTTCTTCAACAATAAATATTAAAACTCCAAAAAACACTAGCTTCCAAGGTCTAAGACCGGGCCCCTTATTTTTTATTGTGAACAGCCTAAAGAAAAGGTATAATAATATTGCTACAAGTGCTAGATTGTAGTAAGGAGCCGCAATGTTGAAAGCTTCAGAAAAACTCACTTCAACCACCCCCTAGAAACCTCTATTTGAGTGATGAGGGCTGCTATTAGTGATGCAAGGATTATTCCTACAAGGATATGAGTCCAAGGGCCAACATCATAGACACCAAAAGTTCTCAAAACTCCTAGAGCGATAACGACTGCAAAAAATATTAAAGATAAAAGTAGATATCTCCAAGGATACAATTTGTTCTTAGCGCTAGAGAACAAGCTTAAAGCTATAATTCCTGCAACCGCTGACAGTAAAAGTGTAGAAATCTGCGATATTCCGTAAACCCATTCATAAGGAGTAAGAGCCAATATGACACCTCTTTCTGCGTTCAACTGCACAATTTCTAGTATATAAATAATTCGGTTTTGAGAGTTTGTGAAGCAAACAAAGAGGAGAACATCAACCCGAAAAGTATATAAACTAAAGTTTTCATGTATAAATAAAAAGTTATTTATGTGAACTCTGATGGATATATATAAACTTAAGTTTACTGTGCTTCAGCTTGAGATATTCAAGCTTTTCTGCATAAAAACGGGCCAGCAGTTAAGTCAGAGACAGATGGCTGGCTTCTTGAATGTTTCACCAACAGCAGTTGCAAAATCTTTGCCGTTGCTTGTAAAGGAAGGAATACTAAATGTGACTAGAGGTCAAACTAACGTAAATTTTGTGGCATTAAATACTGAATCAAAAAAAGTGCGCGCGTGGAAACAGTCAGAAAATATAAACCATTTGCACAGTTCAGGACTTGTGGAATTTTTGGAAAAAGAGTTTCTCGAAACAACAATATACTTAAAGGGAAGTTATGCCATAGGCAATGATTATTCGGGATATGATTTGGAAATAGTAATAACTGGCTCGGCAAAATATGCTGGAAAGAAAGTTGACGTTTTGCAATTTGAGAAAAAATTAGAGAGAAAAATAATAATTCATCATGAGTCTAAGGAATCAGACACTTCATTAGGAATATTTGTTGGTGGTGCTTTATGAAACGCAAAACCTCCAGTAGAAACAAAACAATTCTCAAAAACAAGAGGGCGGAAACTGTATCTTACGAAATGTCTCCATACAAAGAACACTGGAAACTTATAGCAGTAACGATAATCCTATTATTACTAATGATAGGATTCATTTTAGTGCCATCAAATGCCAGAAAGAACATATTTGGTAAAGCGGTTGGAGAAATAAGTTCAGATGTACAATTGATAAATCCATTAGACGGATCAGAATTCATAGGAAAGTATGCAGATCTCAACGTAAACGTAATTGGAAATAATGGAGAATTTTCCAACGTAACAATTTATGGAGAATACGTAGGAACGACGGCACCTGACGGCATCATCGCAACATACAAAAATGTACCAAAAAATAGTCTAATAACCGCTGGGTGGGGTGGAACAGCAATACGATGTGAAAATAGTTATATGCTTGACATATCGACTTGCATGAACTTTAATGAAGGTATTTATGATCAGGGAATATACTCGCGTGAAGACTGGAACTTTTATGATAATTCTTCTAGATTCTCAATAACTCCAACGATTATTCCCGGAAAATATGGCGGATCTATTTTATTCAATGGCTCACAGTATATATCAACCAGCGTGTATAGCGGTGGTGGAAATATATACCACCAACCAAAAGGATCAATAACCGCGTGGATATACATTAATGATACCGATGCAAACATTGGACCAAGCAGGTATAATATATTCTCGTACAGTATACCATCAAGTCAAACAAACTATATGACATTATACATTGCAGGAGGATCATTGTGGTATCAAAATCGTAGAACTGGAGAATCAACATTTCCAAGCTTTCACAGTCCTTACATCATAAAAGCAAAAAAATGGTATCACGTCGCAGCGGTTAGCAATGGAACAAAAGTAAAATTATACATCAACGGAGTAGAACAAGCACTCACATACGAACACAACATTAATGGTGGAGAATGGTTCTCAAATCTTTCAACAGATCTGTCAACAGTTTACATGCCATACATAGGAGTATTTGAACGAAAAGAACCAACAACAGGAATAACAATCAAAACTGGATATTTCAAAGGACAAATAGACGATTTTGCAGTATGGAACAAAGCTTTAACACAACAAGAGTTACAAAGCTATCAAGCACTACAACCAGGAACATATTATTGGAAAGCGACATCACAAGAAGGAACAACAATAAAAGAATCAGAAACGAAAAGTTTCACGATACTACCGCCACCACAAACAATACTAATATCACCAGAAAATATGACTAAAATAGCACAACTACCAGCACAATTAATCTTTACAGTAAGAGATGAACAAAATGAAAATTCTAATGTTATACTCACAGTCGCCAATGGACAAACAGTTTTAGAAAAAACGTTCATGAATGTACCAACAGAAACAACAAAAACAGAAGATTTTACTCCAGTTATAACACCACTACAATACAATGATCCATCACTCTATGCATACTGGAACTTTGATGAAGGACCACTTGATACATCACCAAACCATCACAATGTAACACCAATAGATGTCACTCACAAACCACGAGGAGGAGTACGAGGAGGAGCTTACGAGTTCGACGGAGACTACGACTTTCTTACCGCCGGAACGCACACATTAAGACAAAAAAATTATACCGTATCAGCATGGTTCAAGACAAACACTACGGTGCTAGGAACAATTATTGGAAGAGGCTCGGCAAACGTCGCATTCTTCAATCCAGAAATTCGAACAAACGGAACACACGTTCAAGTAACAGAATCAGGATGGAGTGGAGTAGGAGTTTTCAACAGAACAATGATTCCAGTAACAAGAAATGAATGGCATAATGTTATAGTTACAAGAAATGAATCAATAGCACAATTGTTCATAGACGGAACACTCGTGCTTGTTGATACCAGCCAACCAGAACCACCAAGTATAAACACCACAACAGGAGATGTTGGAAGAGGGGCAATATACATAGGAGCAAGTCCAGACCGAGCGGCACTCTTCTATCAAGGACTCATCGATGAAGTAGCAATATGGAACAGAACGCTGACAAAAGAAGAAGTAGGAGCAGTATACGGAAACGTAAATCCATATTATTCATGGAGCGTAAAAACTATAAATTCAATAGATCCAACACAAACAAAAAATACAGAAACAAGAATATTCGGAATAGGTAAAGAAAATCATCCACCACAAGTAACATTCGAACCCATCACAAGCACAACATCACCAATACAATTAACCTTTACAGTTACAGATCCCGACGGAGATATATCAAACGTAACACTCTTTGCAGGATCGCTCGGAACAGGAATGGGAACAATAGGACCAATACTGGCAGAATATAAAAACGTGCCAAGTGGAACAACAATCACATACAGTTGGGATACAACTCAAGGACTCCTTGTAGACCCGACAATAGAACACTGGTGGAAGCTTGACGGGAATATGCGAGACGAAAAAAATCCAAATCCAACACCATTCACCCCAAGTATAAAACCTCAATATATGACGTCACCAACACAAACAGAAGGAATTCATGATGGGGCGTTCACGTTCGATGGATTCAACAACACGTTCGTACTGACAAATCAACCAATAACAGAAGACAAGAACTACACAGTATCACTCTGGTTCAAAAAAACGAGCGAGAATACAAGTTATATGAGAATATTTCAGAGAGGGTCATCAAACGCGTGCTTTTACAATCCTGCAATAAGTATTAATGGAGTAAACTTGACGGTATCAGAATCAGGATGCAATAGTATTGGAAGAATTGGGGGACAAACATTCACGGGAATACCAATCACGCTTGGGGAATGGCATCATATTGTCGTAACAAGGGAAGATGACGAAGATAACGTGTACATTGATGGAACACTTGTTATAACAGACAAGAATCAACCAATACCATCTTTATCACTAACCTCATCATATATAACAATCGGGGCGGCGTATGCTGGTAATTGGTACCCGCTGTCTGGTTACTACAACGGATCAATAGATGATGTAATAATGTTGGATAGAGCGATAACACGAGAAGAGGTAATAAATTTGTATAATAACAAAATAACTTATTCATACCGCGCAACAGCTGATGACGGGCGCATAATTTATCAAGGAAAGACAACAACAATCACAGAAGAGATACAACCACCAACACTAGACAATATACCACCAACCATAATTCCAAATCCAACTGTGTATCCTAATGGACAAACAAGCGCGACGAGCGGGCAAACAATAATACTCTCCGCAACAGTAATTGATACGGGTTCGGGAGTTAGCACCGTAGATGCAACAGGCGGAGGACTCGGCTGCGGTTTTGAAATGATGACGAGAATTGGATCAACAAATACTTATACAAGAGAATGTGTAATATCAGGTGCAACAACAGGAGAGTATTATCCCGAAGTAAAAGCAAAAGATAACAATGGAAACGTGAACACTGCATTACTAAGCGTAATAATAGACACGACATCTCCACCAACACAAGACACTATATCACCAGCAATAATTATTAACTCTCCAGATAACAACACTGTGATAAATACTATGACAGCAATATTTAATCTGACGGTTATTGATGAATCATTAAAAGAAGTATCGCTATATTTTGCGAGCTCTGAAATACCTCTAGAAATACAACAAGCAGAACAGGGAAAAAATGAATATGTATTCACGAGAACGCTTTCCGTTGATGGAACATACAAATGGTTCGTAAAAGCTGTTGATTTTGCAGGAAATATTAAAACATCAGAAGTACGCACTATGATTATAGACACAACAGTCCCGGAACCAGCAGATATTACGCTTCCAGAAGTAACAGCAACAGGACTTCAAGGATGGTGGTATTCGCAAAATATTGAAATACGTGCAACAGCAACAGACAATGCAGAAATAAGTAGAGTTGAGTATTGGTATGAATTGACCGAAAATTCAACACGCCAAAATCTTGAACACGTTACGGGAACTGACATTTGGAAAACAAATTTGCAAACAACAAACCTGCAGGAAGGCACTTATAACATATACATTAGAGCATTCGACACTAGTGGGAATAATGCGACAAGAAAATATTCAGAAATACATATTGATAAAACACTTCCAGCAATAAACTTCATAACAGATCAAACACAGCAAAAAACGTATACTATAATTGTTACTTTCACAGAAAACAATCCAAAAAGTTGCGAATTAATTTTAGGAAATCAAATTAAGACAATGACTATAAATACTAACACTAACAATTGTGTTATAACTGACACTATGCAAAACGACGGAACATACACTTATGGTGTACGATTAATTGATAACGCAGAAAACAGTATAACAAGCGAGAACAAATTGTTGACTATAAGCACCCAGTCGCCAACAATAACTGACACGACGCCTCCAGAAATATTTTTGAAATCTCCAGAAATAAATAAAGAATTGAAAAATGTGAGCGTTTTGTTCAACTTCACTGTAGCAGATGCAAATCTAAGAAATGTAACATTATACATAAACAACACTGCAAACAAAACAGACACAACAGGAATAAACGGGTCGTACGATTTTGTGGTATTAATGGCTGACGGAAAATACAACTGGTTCGTAGAAGCATATGATATGAGAGGAAACAAGGCGAGGTCAGAAAGCAGGGAGTTCAATGTTAATACAACAATACCAACGCCTCAACAAGATACAACACCTCCAACAATTACAGTACAAACTCAAAATGATTGGTGGTATTCAACAACAGCACCGCTGCTTATCTTAGTACAGGACGATGTACAAGTCCAAAATGTTACATACAGGTATGAAACACTAACATTCAACAGTTCATGGAGGGCAATGACTAACATAACAAGCTCTTGGAATTCTATACTAAACACTTCAGCGCTAAACGATGGAATTTACGTTGTCAGATTCAATGCTACTGACGCCAACAAAAATACAAACATTAATAGTACAATAATTATAAAAGTTGATAACACTCCGCCGGTAATAATAAAACAAAACATAACAATACTAAATAATATTACTTCATACAATATAACAATTACTGATCAAGGAGTTGGTAATGATAAATCGATAGCTGAGATAAACCTGCAAAATGGAACAAAAATAGTATTGTCAATGATAAAAACAGAAAATTCATACGTTGCATCATATAATCTTACTTGGTTCAAGAATGATTCGTACAACATAACTTATAGAATAAATGATTCATTAGGAAACACCGCGCTATATACTTACATAGTAAATCTGACCGCGCCAATACAAGAACAAATAGTACAACCACCAATAGTAGTAATACCTTCATCAGGCGGAGGTGATGGAGGCGGTGGTGGAGGCTCTGGAGGCGGCGGAGGATCTGGTGGAGGGGGCGGTGGTGGTGGAGCTGGTCCTGCAAAAAAACCGCCAAAAACAGAAACTCCCAAAAGTGAACAAGAAAGTAGTGAAGGAACTGGAGGAGTCAGACGAGAATTCATAACAGACGAAACACAACAAAATAATACTGGAGAAAAAATACCAATAACGGAAACACCAAAAGACGTTGAAAGCATTATAGCGCCAATAACTAAAAGAGTCAACGCGGTATTAATAGCATTGCTGATATCACTGCTGCTTATAATATTGATTGCGCTGGCGTACTATTTGTATGAGAGAAGAAAAAATAAGAGGTAAAAAAATATGTTAGAAGAAAAAAGCAGGAAACGAAGGGCGGGAGGCAAGAAGAAAGAAGGGAATTTGAGATGTCAGAAACCGCCATTCGCAATCTCCCTGCTTCAGCTCGTAGTAAGATGACGGTTTCTGATCATGATCAAGAACCTCGCGCCCAGGGCTTTAGCCCGGCGGTTCTTGACATGTGGGATTCAACGTCTATACTCGAGCGCTTAGATAATTATACACAATAATCTACTGCACTCAATACAAATAATACTCCGAACCGCCAACTAACCCATTCAGTCCTATACTAATAATGATTATGACTATTAATAGGAGTACCATAACTCCGAGAGTTATCCCGACGGTAACAACTGCAGGAACAACACCTCTCTTTAATCCAACAATTAATGGAGGGATTATCAAAGATGCAAGTATAATAATCGTCGAAATCAAAAGAGCCAGAAGATTAATCATTTCAGCCAACTGATAACCAATCCATGAATACGAGTACGCTAAAAGAATATAAGTTCCGATAGTTGTTAACAATACTACAAGTGAAGAAATACCGCTAGAGATAAGAACCATAGCAGTAGTACTCAAACCTTTACTCTTACTATCTCGAGAAATATTAATCAATTTACGAACACCCCAGACGAGAAGTAAGATGAGAGAAGTAAGAAGTAAGACTCCGAAACCAATCCATCCCTTGTAAAACAACCACTTACTCTTCGCATATTTTCCTTGAACAGTAAAAGATTCAAAAGGGTCAAGACCGGAAGCGTCATAAACATCAGCACCATATGTGTACTCAATACTATTCGAAAAAGATTGAATATCAGAACTTTCGGAAGCCATCAAACCAGTCTTAGAAGACTCTGCAAGCATAGACATACCAACATTACCCCTATAATCAATACTGGCATCAGAAGAACCCTTCAAAACAAAAGGAGGAACGACGCTCACTGACACCCTCGCAGAAGAAATATCCATTGAAAATTTAGGAGTAGAAAAATCAAAAGAGAAAACAGAACCAGATTCCACCGCAACATTTTCTACCTTGTATAACACCAAAAGAGAAGACTGAGACGCGTTGGAAGGTAGAGGGAAATATTTAGGAAGAGTGACAGAAACCTTAGAACTCTCACTCAATTTATCGACGACAAAATCTGCAGAATAATACTTAGGATTCTCATACTTTGTATACCAGTACAAGCATTCCTTTGAAACCTGATCATAATAACTGCACGCCTGAGAAGTTTCTATATACTCCTGAACGACACCAAGAACTCTCACAGAACGACCAGGAATCTCAAAAGAAAAAGAGTCCATCTTATCAAGAATGGCGAGTTTAAATTTAGCGGCAACAAAAGCCTCACCCTCACCATCAAGAGAGACAGTATAAAACGTTTTCACATCATTAAAAAAAACATTTGTAGTAGGATAAGGATAATAATCGGGAGCAATCATTTTAGAGATAGGTTCTTCTGAAACCGCATCAGCACTTGCAACATTAGAAAATACAGGAAAAAGAACTAACAAAAAAACGAAAACCGCTGCATAAGACAATGTCCGAAAAATGTTTTTCATAAAGATCACCAATAAACACCAGAAACGACCACATATAAATACTCATCGAAATAGGAAGGAAGAAGACTACGGATATGGGACTTGAATGTTGGTATATGACGAATGAGAAATAAGAAGTAAATGTGATGTCTATAATAGGCTCTCAGGTTATAGAAAAATTTATATATAAGTTAAATAACCTTATGTACTATTAAATAGCGGGTAATTTCATGGCTTTGAAAACGTTTAATATTGCGGAAGAAGTACACTTTCAATTCTCAAAGTTCTGTAAAGAACACGGAATAAGCATGAGCAAACAAGTCGAGCTCTTTATGCATTCTCAAGTTGAGGAAGAACCAGAAGTAAAGAAAGAATATCTCGAACGATTAGCACGCATAAGAAAAGGAAAATTCATACAAGTGAAAAGCTTCGCTGAACGATACGGAGTTTAATAATGGAATACCTCCTTGAAGTGTCAGAAAAAATAGACAAAATACTCCTAAAACTGAAAAAAAGAGATTGGAAACAACTAAAAATTATTGATAACAAAGTGCGAGAGATTCTTAAAAGTCCTCATCACTACAAACCATTAAGAGGAGATATGCACGGCTCAAGAAGAGTACACATAGATTCTTCATTCGTGCTCACGTACGAAATTGATGAAGAAAGAAAAGTTGTAAGACTACTTGATTACGATCACCATGATAATATATATTAATATTTTCTCCTTCCACTCCACCAATACAACAGAAGAAGAATTGTTGATGCAATAAAAAGTACGGCAAAAAATATCAGAAAACCATCTGTACCAGAACTGGCACTTGCCGGTGAAAATACATTTTGTCCATTAGAAATTGTTTGAGATATATTACTAACAATTAAATCAGAAGAACTTTCAAAAGATTCCGATGCCTTCAAAGGCATAATATCAGGAACAATTATTTGAGATCGTTCACCAATAGCGCTGTACGTTCCAAAAGATACATTTGAAAAAAATCTCAGCGCAAAACCGCCTGCAGAAAAAATTGTTAGTGCAAGCAACAAAAGAATTGTTTTTCTCTCGGGCTGAAGAACGCCCCTGCCTTTACTTGTCAAACCATAATACTTCCACTTACGACCCTCATCAAAACGCTCAACAAGACTAGCACTAACAAGAGCAGTCATATGATCCTTCACCGATGGGTGCGCGAGGTTCAACGAAGAAGAAATCTCCATCAGCGTATGCTTTCTACGCAGTAACAATTTAATAATAGAAATTCTAGTACCAGAGGCCAAAGCCTTGAAAGACAAACGATCAAGAACGATATCTGAAGACATGAACATACAAGTTCGCATTATAATTTAAAATGTTTGCTTTTTTTGTTCAGTGTTTCGCGCAATGCTCGCAACAAAACACTTTTTTCATGCCGCGAACACTTCTGACAACTCCTCCGCGGTATATCTGGCATGAGCAGTGAGAACACTGATGAACAACATTTTTAACGTATGCATCAAGGACAGAATCGTACTCTTCAAGAATTTTTTTAACAAATTTTTTTCCTTTAGAAGTCAAAGAGTAAATTTTTCTGCCACGATTTCCCTTACTAACTGACAAAAATCCCTGTTTCTTTAACACCCCAAGAAAAGGGTAAACTTGCGATGGAGACGCTTTCTTCTTAGAATAATGTTTTCCCAGATGTTTAAGCAATTCATACCCATGAACTGACCCCTGAGAAAGCCTCAGAATTGTTTGAAGTTTTAATATCCCAGTAATTTTCTCCATAATGCCTACAATAAATGGAAAGGTTTATATATATTTCTATTATAAGATATATCTAAGTATAGATATATTAGTGAGCGACAAAAGTAATTTATAGAATGAATCGCTTACTAATATACGTTGGACATAATAAATTTTATGGTTTACTTATGCCCAACATTATATTATCAAAATATATTAAAAATATTAAACATAATTCGCGCGGGCGAAAACAGGTATGTGAAAAAAATGGCTATACAAAAACAAAATTGTAAACTAAATTGTGAATTAAATGAAAAACAGTATTTTTATACCTGACAATTTTGAGGAGAAATTATGAAAGAACACGAACATTCAGGAAATATGACTAAAGAAAGAAATTCTGGCAATATTCCTAAAAAGTGCACCGTTCCAATAATAGGAATGCATTGCGCATCGTGCGCGACAAACATAGAGCAAAACCTGAACAATTCAAAGGGAGTAAAAAAAGCAAACGTGAATTTCGCCAGTGGCAGAGCAACAGTAGAATACAACGATGAAGAAACTTCAAAAGAGGAAATAGAAAAAGTAATAATGAAAACGGGCTACCAAGTAGTAAGCACTCAGGAATCAAGAAATACAAAACTGCTCAATTGGAAAATAATAGGAATGGACAATCCCCACTGTTTACAAACAGTTGAAGGCGCACTTAATGGGGTTAAGGGAATTTTAAGAAAAGAATTAAAAGTCAATGAAACAGCAAAAATATTGTATGACCCGAGCATAACAAGCACGGAAATAATAAAGAGAAATATAGAAAACGCAGGGTATAAAGTTGTAGAAACCAGAGAAATATCTGCAGAAGACCTCGCAAGAAAAAAAGAAGCATCAGAACTAAAAAATTTATTTGTTCTAGGATTAATTTTAAGCATTCCAATAATATGGTTATCATTCGACTGGTGGTGGAGTCCGGAAATTCCTCGAGTTGAAATATGGCTTCTTGCTCTTGCAACACCAGTACAAATATTTTTAGGATGGAAATATTACAAAGGAACATGGACAGCGCTGAAAAACAAGAATGCTACAATGGATACTCTAATAGCTATAGGAACAACAGCTGCATATCTTTACAGCGCTGCCGCAATATTTTTCGTATCACTAGAAAAAGTGTACTATTTTGATACCTCATCAGTAATATTAACATTTATTACTCTAGGAAAATGGCTTGAATTAAGAGCCAAAGGCAAAGCATCAGATGCCATAAGAAAATTAATGGAGCTCGCACCATTACAGGCAAGAGTGATATCAAATGGCGAAGAAAAAATGGTTCCAGTAGAAGAAGTCCAAGAAGAAGACATAGTTCTGGTAAAACCCGGAGAAAAAATACCTGTTGACGGAATAGTAACAAATGGGCACTCTGCAGTTGATGAAAGTATGATAACTGGTGAAAGCATACCTGTAGAAAAGAAAAAAGGAGACTTGGTAATAGGAGCGACAATAAATGTTCACGGAGCTCTAACAATAAGAGTTACAAAAGTAGGAGAGAACACTACACTGTCACAAATAATAAAAATAGTCGAGGAAGCCCAAGGAAGCAAAGCAGAAATACAAAGAGTTGCAGACATAGTATCAAAATATTTTGTTTTAGGAGTTGGAATAATAGCTTTGCTATCATTCATAATATGGTACTTCGTCGCGGGAGCGTCATTCATATTCTCATTATCAATAGTTATAGCGATACTAATAATTGCGTGCCCCTGCGCTTTAGGATTAGCAACCCCGACAGCAATAATGGTAGGAACCGGCAAAGGCGCAGAACAAGGAATATTAATAAAAGATGCAACATCACTGGAAACACTCCATAAAGTTGACGCGATAATATTCGACAAGACAGGAACTTTAACGGTAGGAAAACCAATAGTTACAGATATAATTCCTGCAAAGGGAACGAATCACGAAGATATATTATCATATGCTTACAGCATTGAAAAAATGTCCGAACACCCTCTGGCAGATTCAATAGTGAGAAAAGCGATAGAAGAAAAAGTTGGCGCACTGGAGATTAAGACATTCAAAGCACACCCCGGAATGGGTGTATCAGCAAATTACAGAGGACAAAAATTGTTATTAGGAACACTAAAATTATTACTGGATAATCACGTAATTGTCGATGATGAGACACTAAAAAAAATGGAATCACTTGAAGAGCAGGGAAAAACTGCAGTGTTGCTGTCACAAGCTCACAAAACTATAGGAATAATAGCGGTTCAAGACACTCCAAAAGAAAATTCAAGAACTGCTATAAGAAAAATAAAATCTTTAGGAAAAGAAGTGTGGATGATAACTGGAGACAATGAAAGAACTGCTAAAGCAATAGCCAAAAATTTGGGAGTTGAGAATGTTCTCGCAGGAATATTGCCCGCAAAAAAAGCTGATGCAATAAAAAAATTGCAAGATAAAGGAAAAAAAGTAGCAATGGTGGGTGACGGGATAAATGATGCTCCAGCACTAGCACAAGCAGATATAGGTATAGCTGTAGGGGCCGGAACGGATGTCGCTCTTGAGACTAGCACTATTGTTTTGATGAAGAATGACATATTAGATGTTGCGAGAGCAATAGAAATATCCCGCCTTACTATAAGAAAGATTAAGCAGAATCTTTTTTGGGCGTTTTTGTACAACACTGCAGGAATACCAATAGCTGCAGGAATATTATACCCATTCACAGGATTTCTGCTGAACCCGATGATTGCTGGAGCGGCAATGGCATTAAGCAGCGTTTCAGTAGTGGGAAACACGCTTTTGCTGAAAATGAAAAAATTATGATAAAGGATGATTTTTTTTTTTTTTAAAATAAGTTTCAGTTTAAACGTTTTTTAACTCCATAATTCAACCCTTCTCTCAGGTTTCTCGTTAAGAATAATATTGCGGAGGTCTCTTCTATCGGCAGCCCTCTCAAGACGCTCCATAAAATCAGTATTCTGCTCAGAATGAGGCTCAACAAAATAAAAATCTCTAATTGTATTAATTCTAGCATCAATTCTGACAACCAATCCATCATCAGGAACTGGAAGACTGAGAGTTCTTGCTTTTCTAACAATCGCTTGAACATCCAAATTAAAAGAGTCAGGAAGAGAATCATGATTTTGTTCACTAGAATAATCAAGAACTGCCCATCTGCCATCGAAAAATCTTAAAGGCAATACCGTATATCTGCCATTACGGGTCAAATCCTCGCAAAGACAGCCGGCATGAATGCCATTATAAGTAACCCCTACAGTTAAAGGAACAGGAATGCCTGCTGATGCTAGCATGGCAAAATACTCTGGAGCGTGCTGAGATTCGTGGGGATGAAAAACAACTTTGAAAGAATCACCATCTAAATTAACCGAGACAGGTATGGGAATTCCTTTAATCTTGTTCCTCAAACTTAAATTTATTGCATCTGAAGAATGAAGAACAGCGTAATGACTCAATGGACTTAACGCATCAGTAATATCAGGAGTATTGCTAACTTGCTGTGCAAAATCCTTAACATTTCTCAAATATTTCAAAACCATAATCCCACGAGAAAACTGCAGACAGGAGGTTTATAAAACTTTCGATTTATATACTGAGGAATATATTTTGTGCTAGTTAAGATGTTCTATTTCAAACACCCATACAAAACTTCACTCCAGCAAAACAGCACATGCAATAACAGTAGTCCACAAGCCGTCCTTGTTGCCCTCGGCAGATTGAGTGATATTCAAAGTTTTGAAAACGTGGCCCGAAGATTTGTAAACCTGCTCTCTCTCCTCCCAAGCGCTATTAGGATCGAACTCTACACCAAGAGTGGTAGCAAGCATTGTAGCGGCCAAATCTTCAGCATACTCACCAGACTTCTCGCCCTTCTCACCATGAGCGTGATGCTCTGAAAGGTAGCCATAATTGCTGTTGTTATGAGGAATAGCAAGACCAATAGATGTAGAAATAAGACGGTTGGGCTCATTAGTATCACTCCTTGCAAGAACGCAAAACAAAATTTGTCCGGGCTTCAATTCTTTAAGCCCTTCGTCTCTAGGAATCATTTTACAATTAGGAGGAAAAATGCTGGAAACAGTAACAAGATTACATTTCTCAATGCCCGCATTCCTGAGAGCAAGCTCAAAACTAGAAAGGTGATCCTTATGAACACCAACACCCTTAGTCAAAAACATTCTGGCAGGAACAAAAACCATTGCTGACACCTCGACGATAATTTTTTCTAGATAGAAATACATTCAGTATTTAAGATTTCTCTTTCGAAAAGTTTTTATTGTGGAGTGCAATACTGCAAACATGACATTTTTTGGAAGGTTGAAAAACTCTCTGGAGTTACTGAAGCTATCATTTCACTTCCTCGGAAAAGACAAAAGCTTGCTAATAGTTCCCATAATGCTCCCCGCATTGAACATTCTAACTTTTATTGTGTTAATACTCGCAGGATTAGGATTCTTATCGAAGACATCAGAACAATTCATGGGTGTTTACGGAACGATAGTAATATTCACATTTCTAGCAGTATTCTTCTTTGTAATGAGCTTAGTGAACACTTTCTTCGGAGCAGTTCACAGCTGGATGGTATTCGAAGTGGTAAAAGGCGAAGACACTACGTTCAAGAATGGGTTAAGAAGAGCGTCACAAAACATAAAAGATATAATATTCTTCTCACTATCAATGATGGCAATAAGACTTGTAACTTTCTACATGCGAGGACGAAAAAAAGAAGGATTAGACATAGGGTTTTATATAAGAAGCACGTTTGCAGGATGGATAGACACACTAGCCACCATACTAGGAAAACTGGTTCTTCCAGCAATGATAATAACAGAAATGTCTTTCACGGAAGCAGTAGCAGACCTCAAACGTGCATCAAAAACTTGGCCAGAAATACTCACATTTGAAATAGGAGTGCAGCCAATAGTAAACATGATAACAACAATAATAACAATACCATTAATATTATTAACAATAATATCTTTCCCGTCAATAATATCATGGATATTTATAACACTAATAATAATGACAATATTAACAGGAAGCGTACTGAAAAGCTTCCTAAATGCAACATACTACGCACTATTATATATCGCACTGATAGAAGGAAAAAAGATGAAAAATTCTAGTGCAGTATTTGAAGTAATAAAATAGTTATAGCAAATCACTCTAATAATCGGAACTTTGTTCCCTGTGAAGCAGGAT
>JACQMS010000011.1 GCA_016203445.1 Candidatus Woesearchaeota archaeon | reverse complement strand
ATCAATAATTTTTAAAGCTTCCATAAGAAATCATGGGGTCTCACTAATCATATATTTCTTCACAATAATGCTTTTAAACCTCCACTTCTCATGGAGAACTAGGCAAACAAATATTTTTATAAAAAGAGGTCTTTATTCATGTTTAAAGAAGGTTTACAAAATTTTTTTAAGGATTACGCTGAACGTAAAGGTATTTTTAAGGATAAAAATTCTTTGCAGTCTAATTTCATTCCAGAATTTCTTATTCATAGAGAAGTGCAAATTCAACAGCTGGCTCAAATTTTGGCTCCTTGTATCAGGAAAGAAAAACCTTCAAACATTCTTATTTATGGTAAAACTGGTACTGGTAAGACTGTTACTGTTCAGCACGTTACTAAGAGCATGAAAATTGTTGCTGACGAAAAAAATATTCCTCTAATTTTTTTGTATCTTAATTGTAAGTTAAAAAAGGTTGCTGATACTGAGTATCGTCTTATTGCTCAGCTTGCCAGGGATTTGGGCCAGCAGATTCCTCCTACAGGTCTTCCTACTGATGAAGTTTACAACTTTTTTTATAAGGCTCTTGATGCTTCTGGAAAAATTGTTTTGCTAGTTTTGGATGAGATTGATCAGCTTGCAGGTTCTACCAGTGATCAAATTTTGTACAATCTTACCAGAATGAATTCTGAGCTTAAGAGTTCTCAAATTTCTTTTGTAGGCATTTCCAATAATTTGTCTTTTACCAATACCTTGGACCCTAGAGTTAAGAGTTCTTTGTCTCAGGAAGAAATTGTTTTTCCTCCTTATAACGCTTTGCAGTTGCAGGATATTTTGAGAGATCGTGCAAAATTATCTTTTTCTGAAGGTATCATTGATGATGGTGTTATAGAGAAGTGTGCTGCTTATGCTGCTCGTGAGCATGGTGATGCTCGTAGAGCTTTAGAACTTTTGAGGGTTGCTGGTGAACTTGCTGAGAGAGGTAATTCTCAAAAAATTCTTGTTGAGCATATCGATAATGCTGAAGAAAAAATTGATCATGATACTATTACCGAAATTGTTGGTTCTCAACCTTTACAGCACCAGTTAACTCTTCATTCTCTTTTAACTCTTTGCGGTCAGACTGCTGAACCCGTTTTTACCGGAGAAATTTATGATGTTTATAACAAGCTTTGTGAACAGCAGGGTATCAGACCTTTGACTCAAAGGCGCATTTCTGATATTTTGGGCGAGTTTGACATGCTTGGTATTATTCGGGCGAAGGTTATATCTAAGGGTCGTTATGGTCGTACTAGGGAGATTAGACCTTGTGTTCCTTTGGCTACTGAGCTTCAAATTCGTAAAACTTTGCATGATGCCTTGTCAATGGAATAGGGTTAATGCGTTAAGGGTATGGCGTTGGAATCTAAAAAGAAAGAAATAGTGGAGTATTGTTTGCGTAACAAGATACTTATTACTCCAACTCTTCTTTCTCAGGTGCAAAGCATCGAAGAGTTGAAATTAAAGCTTAATATTAATTCAAAAACTGCAAATCTTGTCATTGCTGAATCTAATCATGATCAAAAATCATCAGTTTTTGGTTCTGGAACTGTCGACATTTTGTATAATTATTCTTTGGAACCTAAAAAAAAGACTATTCAGGACTTCATAAATTATTTTCGGTCAAGGTTTAATAGTATTCAGTCTATACTTCTTCAGAGGCAGGAGCTTTCTAATGCTTCATCCATTTCCAGGATAAAGCAGAAAACTTCTAGAGAGAAATCTTCTTTTATCGCGATGATTTCTGAAAAACAAATTACTAAAAATCATCATGTTATTTTGTCTTTGGAGGATGTTACTGGAGTGATTAAGTGTCTTGTTTCTAAGGATTCTCCAATAAAATCTTTTGCTGAGGATCTTATCGATGATGATATTATTGGTGTTACTGGTTTTCCTTCGCAGAGCGGTCTTTTTTTTGTTGACAACATTTTTCTTCCCGACCTTCCTATTCCTCAGTTCTCTAAGAAATGTCCTGATGATGTTTGTTGTGCAGTAATTAGTGATTTGCAGATTGGTGCGGAGGATTTTATGGAGGCACAGTTCAAAAACTTTATTCTTTGGCTTCGTGGTGAGTATGGTTCTGATGATGAGCGAGAATTGTCAAAAAAGGTTTTGTACCTTTTGATAGTTGGTGATTCTGTTGATGGTGTTGGAATTTTTCCCGGACAGGAATTAAGGCTTTCTATTAAAGATATTGATGAGCAGTACAAAATTCTTGCTTCTTATCTCTTAATGATTCCTCCTCACATTCAAATCTTTTTGAGTGTTGGCAACCATGATGCTTCTAGATTGTCGGAGCCTCAGCCTCCTTTGCTTAAAAGATTTCAGGAGCACTTTTCTAATGTTAAAAATATTGTTTTTGTCAGCAATCCTTCTTTGTTGAATATTCATAAAACCTCTTCTTTTTCTGGTTACAAATTTTTGTTGTACCACGGTTGCAGTTATTTTTATTATGCCGAGAATGTTCCTTCATTGAAAAATTCTGCTCCTAAGATTCATGACAGGCCTCCTTTTGTAATGAAGTTTTTGCTTCAGCGTCGCCATCTTGCTCCTACTTATACTTCTTGGTTGTATATGCCTGAGGATGTTGATGGTCTTGTTATTAATGATATTCCTGACTTTTTTGTTTCTGGCCATCTTCACAGGCCTGCTTCTATAACTTATAAAGGTGTTACTATTATTTGTAGTTCTTGTTGGCAACCTCAGAATGAGTATCAGAAAAAGCAGGGTCATGAGCCTTTGCCGGGTATTGTTCCTGTTGTTCATTTTAGGGATAATGTTGTTTCTTTTATTGATTTTTCTGGGGGTGTAAAATGAGTGTTGTTGCTAGTTCTAGATTGGAGATTTATTTCAAAAATATTCAGGATGAAATTTCTAGGATGCACTCTATTGCTTCAACTGCTAAATCTTTGAATATGGATCCAGTTCCTAGAGTGGAAATCGCTCTGGCCGCTAATATGGCTGAGAGGGTTGTCGGGCTTATTAGCGTTCTTGCTCCTCAAATTGTTAGTTCTGGGGTTGTTGAAAGGATTGGGGAGTTAGAATCTGAGTTTGGAGCTCTTGATTGGAGGGTGGCTCTAAAAATTTCTGAGGAGATTGCTCAGCAAAAATTTTGTTCTTTCAAAAACCAGTTGGAGGCCATTGATATTGGTGTCAGGACTGGTTTTGCTTATAGCACTGTTGGTGTTGTTTCTTCACCTCTTGACGGTCTTGTCAGTATCGAGGTTAAGAAGAGGCTTGATAATCTTGGTGAGTATTTTTGTCTGCATTTTGCGGGTCCTATAAGGAATGCTGGCGGCACTAATGCCGCGTTTTGTGCCATCATTGCTGACTATGTTAGGAAGAAGATGGGTTATGCTAAGTATGATTGTTCTGATGATGAGGCTTTGAGGGCGGTTACAGAGCTTGAGGATTATCATGATAAGGTTACTAATCTTCAATACTTTCCTAGCAAGAGTGAGGTTTTGTTTCTTTTGAAGAATATTCCTATAGAGATTGGTGGTGAGCCTTCTGAGAAGATCGAGGTTTCTAATTATAAGGATCTTCCTAGAACTTCTACAAATTTTATTAGGAGCGGTTATTGTCTTTTGCTTTCTTCTTGTATTCCTTTGAAAGCTCCTAAGTTGTGGAAGCAGCTTTCTTCTTGGGGTAAAGATTTTGGTATGGATGATTGGAATTTTCTTGAAGAATTTTTAAAGGTTCAGAAGGCTTCGAAGTCTGGAGGTGTTGTTAAGAAGGAGGGAAAGATTTCTCCGGACTATACTTATATTTCTGATCTTGTTGCTGGCAGGCCTATTTTTGGTTATCCTTTGGAGAAGGGCGGTTTTAGGTTGAGGTATGGCAGGGCTAGGTGTTCTGGTTATTCTGCTCAGGCTGTTCATCCTGCAACCATGTTTATTCTTGATAATTTTTTTGCTATTGGTACTCAGCTTAAGTGTGAGAGGCCTGGTAAGGGTGCCGTTTATACTGTTTGTGATTCTATTGAAGGGCCTATTGTTAAGTTGAATAATGGTGATGTTCACATTGTTGATTCTTCTTCTAAGGCCAGATTGTTAAGTAAAGATATTGAGGAAATTTTGTATCTCGGTGATGTTTTGATTAATTATGGTGATTTTTTTAATAGGGCTCACGTTTTAGTTCCTCCTGGTTATTGTGAGGAGTGGTGGGTTTTGGAGGTTGAGAAGTCTTGTGTTGAAATGTTTGGTTCTCTTGATTTTAGTAAAATTTCTGATATTACTGGTATTTCTGAGGATAGAATTGTTGAGATTGTTAAGAGCTCTTTTTCTGTTAAGCCTTCTGCTGTTGAAGCTTTGATTATTTCTAAAAATACTAAAACTCCTTTGCATCCCAGATACTCTTATCATTATAATGGTGTTAGTGTTGAACAGTTGAATTCTTTGAGGGAATGGTTTTTTTCCAGGATAAAATCTTCTGATACCAATAATTCTTTAGTTCTTCCTTTTGATTCTGGCAATAAAAGGGTTTTGGAAATTCTTGGAGTTCCTCACACTAATTCTTTGAACGAGTTTGTAGTTATTTCTGGTGACGATTCTTTAATTATTAAGGAGTGTTTTAGTATTGGTGGCGTGTCTGAATTTGGTGTCTCTGGTGTTCTTAGCACTGTTAATTCTTCTGGTGGTGTTTCTAATGGTGTTGAGTGGATTAACAAAATTTCTCCAGTTATGATCAGGGATAAGTCTGGAATTTTTATTGGTTCTCGTATGGGCCGTCCTGAGAAGGCTAAGATGAGGAAGATGAAGGGCAGTCCTCACGGCTTGTTTCCTGTTGGTTCTGAGGGTGGCAGGCTTCGTTCTTTGTCTGAGTCTATTCGTAAGGGTTCTGTTACCGCTGATTTTCCTGTTTATTTTTGTAGTGGTTGTGGTGTTGAAACTGTTTATCCTAAGTGCCACGTTTGTAATAGTGTTGCTGTTAGAAAGTTTTGGTGTCAGGAATGTTCTAAATATCTCGGCGTTAATGTTTGTGATATTCATGGTCCTTGCAAGCTTCACTTGAAAAAAACTGTTCTCGTAAAAAAATATTTTGATAATGCTATGAAGTTGTCTGGTCTTCCTTTGCCTCCTGATTTAATTAAGGGTGTTAAGGGAACTTTTAATGATGATCATTATCCTGAGAACATGATTAAGCCAATGCTTAGGGCTAAGTATGGTTTGGCTGTTAACAAAGATGGTACTGTTAGGTATGATTGTAGTGAGCTTCCTTTGACTCATTTTAGACCTTTTGAAATTCAAACTTCTGTGCAAAAATTGCGCGAGTTGGGGTATTCTCACGATATTAATGGTCAAGTTTTGGAGAGTGATAATCAAATTTTGGAAATTCTTCCTCAGGATGTTGTTCTTCCTTCTTGTCCCGTTTCTCCTAATGAGAAATCTCATGATTTTCTTATTGGTGTTTGTTCTTTTATTGATGATCTTCTAGTTCACGCGTATAATCTTCCTCGTTTTTATAATGTTAAGTCTAAGGATGATCTTATTGGTCACTTGATTGTCGCTCTTGCTCCTCATACTTCTGCAGGTCTTGCTTGCAGGATTATTGGTTTTTCTAAAACTCAGGGTTTTTTTTCTCATCCTTATGTTCACGCCGCTTGTCGCCGTGATTGTGATGGTGATGAGATTGGCTATATTTTGTTGCTTGATGCTTTAATAAATTTTTCCAAGCATTACCTTCCTAGTTCCAGGGGTTCTACTATGGACGCGCCTTTAGTTCTTACTTCTGTTCTTAATCCTTCAGAGGTTGATGATATGGCTTTTGACGTAGATATTTCTAAGGGTTATCAGTTGGACTTTTATGATGCTTGCATTAATTATAAAATGCCTTGGGATGTTAAGGTTAGGCAAATTAAGCATGTTTTGAGAACTCCTGAGCAGTACGAGCGAATGTTTTACACTCATGAAACTTCTGATATTAATGAGGGTGTTCTTTGTTCTGCTTACAAAACTCTTCCCACTATGGAGGATAAACTTAAGGGGCAGATGAATCTTGCTGTTAAGATTCGTGCCGTTAACGCTCCTGATGTTGCTCGTCTTGTTATAGATAAACATTTTTTGAAGGATACTAAGGGTAATTTGAGAAAGTTTACGACTCAAGAATTTAGGTGTGTTGAGTGTAACGAGATTCATAGAAGGCCTCCTTTGCGTGGCGTTTGCAAGGCTTGTGGTGGCAAAATAATTTTTACTGTTTCTGAGGGTTCTGTAACTAAGTATTTTGAGCCTATGCAGTCTCTGGCTAAAAAGTATGGGGTGTCACCTTATTTGCAGCAAACCATTGATCTTTTAAGGTTAAGGATTGAGGGAGTTTTTGGCAGGGACAAGGAGAAGCAGTCGGCTCTAGGTGCATGGTTCGGATGAGTTCATGATTTATTTCAAAATTGGGTTTAATACCCCGCTAGCTTGCTCCGGGGATAGCGAATTTTCAGGCGATTTTTTTATTCTTACTCTACCACCGCTTGTGCGTAAGGTATCCCTGCTATCTTTAGCACTTGTTCTTCAGTTATCGCTCCTTCCTCTATTGCTATTTTTATTGTTTCTTTTCCTGCAATGTTTAGCATGTCTGCGTTTCTTATTATGTCTCCTGCTTCTTGTGGTGGGCATGTTTCTCCATTGTAAAATTCTGCCGTGAAATCTAATTTTTTGTCGCCTTCTATGTGAGTTGTTCCTTTAAGCGAGTCATCTATCGCCGCCACCAGTGTTCTTCCGTCCTCTGTTTTGTGTATTTTTATTATCATATTCTTTTTACTACTCTTCTTGTTCCGCATACGGAGCATGATAGTGTATTTAAATCTCCTTCCTTTTTTATGTCTGTGTCTGGCTTTCCGCATTCCGGACAGAATACAAATTCGTCAGCATACTCCTTTATTTTTTGGTTTATTTTTTGTGCCGATGTTTTCGCTCCTAGCACCAGTCTTCCCGAGCGTATGTCTCCTGGTGTTGCTAGTTCTCTTAATAAGTATTTTAGCATGTGTTCTGGTTGTCTTCTTAGTGTTGATGTTATTGTTGTAAAGTTTGTTATTATTGTTTTTGCTCCTTCTATGTGTCCTACAACTTTTGGTATTTCGAATCTTTCTTTTTCTTGAAGTCCTTTTGGTACTTGCATTTTTGCTCTTTGCAATAGCTCTTTGTACTCCATTCTCTTATGAAATTTGCGCATTTTATAAATGTTGCACTTCCTAGAAACATTTATATAGTCGTCGGATAGATTGTTTTCTACCATCGCGCACATTTTTCGGTAGAGGTGATTTATGGCTGAAGATGTTCTTTTGAGGCTGGTTTTGTACTTGCTTGTTGGCACAATGGCCGCCATTGTTTATTCTTTGAGGGTTCTTGTGCTTTTGGATAGGAAAATTGAGCGCATTGAAGTTCATATCGAGAGGATGACTGGTTCTCTTGTTAAGAAGAGGTCGTCCTCGAGAAGGCATTGATTTTTTGTAATCAACGACCTCGGCGTAAACGCTAGGATGTGGTGGTATTATGATAAAAATGGCGTTAAAACTCAATACTTTAGTTTGGAGATACAACGCCATTTTTAGCATCCTAAAAATTCGCGATTCAGAAAGCGTCCGATCAAACTCCGCACTAAAGTGCGGAGTAGGACGCTTTCAGCGAATTTTTATGATTTATGATATTATCAAATGCTGAAGCCGTGGTCGTTCCGTACTTGTGCGCAACTGCTATCCAGACTTGAAGAATTGAGGTGTCAACGTACACAATGAAAATTGTTAGGAGTGTTTCGGCGAAGCTTTCGAGGGTTCCTTTGCATTCTTGCAGGGAGTCTTTGGTTTTGCACTCTTTGAAAACTTTTGCCAATTTTGTTAGGAGGGATTCTTCTAAGACTCTTGCCGAGTTTTCTGATGCGTGTCATAATGCTGTTGATCTTTTGGTCGCGTCAAGGCATAGCGATCCTTTGTTTAGGAATCTTTACAAGATTTTGTTGAGCGACGTTTTCTCTCAGCAGAATATTTCTAGAGCTAAAACGAAGCTTTTGCTTAATATTGGAGATGCAGAACGGAGTTTTCTTCAATCTATTGCAAAAATTTCTTCCTTTATTGAGAAGAAGGTTCCTCGTGGGGGCAATGTTTTTGTAACTGGTGGAGATTTTATTGTTAATAATGCTCTTATTTCTTCTTTTAATAAAAAGAGAAGGTTTGGTGTTTTGATTTGTGAGGAGCGTTCAACTCTTTCTGGCAGGAAATCTGCCGAAGTTTTGTCGAATTCTGGTTTGTCAGTTAATTTTTATCCTGATAATTCTTTGTCTTATGCATTATTTTCCGCGGATATTGTTTTTCTTAGAACTTTTGTTTTAACTGGTGATTTTGTTGTTAGTTCTCCTGGGTCTTTGCTTGTCGCGGAGATTTGTAATTCTAGGGGCATTCCTGTTTATGCTGTCGCTCCCGTTCTTTCTTATGATGATGATTATTCACTCATTAAATCTCTTCATAATGGTACCCTTTCAGGTTTTTTTTCGGGCCGTTCTAAAAATATTGTTGTTCGCTCTCCAGCTTTTGACCTCGTTCCTGGAGGATTATTGACTGGAGTTATTACTGATATAGGAATTTTTCCTTTTGACGCATTATATAACGAGCTTTCTAGAAGTGTTCCGGAACTTTTCTAGTTTGTTTGCATTTCTTTTCTTAAATTTAGTATTTCTCTTTCTATAAATTCTATTCTTTTTTTGTTGTCGTCTTCGCATAATATGTTCCCGCATTCTGGGCACTTGTATTCAAACTCTGTTGCTCTCTCAAAGTCTAGTCTTATGCAGTTGTTTGAGCAGTTGTAGTAGAATCCTTTGCGTTCTCTTGTCAGCCTTTCTTCTAATTTTTGTATTTTTCTCTTTTTTAGGTCGTGAAACAAGAATTTTGCTCTTTGGGGATTGAATGTCCAGTAGTAAACATACCACCCTTTTACTTTGTCTTTTTTTCTATTGTATGTTACCAAATTTGCATTATACAGTTTGTATAATAGGTTTCTTGTCGGGTTTATCTCCATTTTTATGCTTTTAGCTATTAGAAATTCTGAAATATTGCTCTTTTTTTGTATGCTTCTGACTAGTGGTAGCACTTCTTCGCCGGCAACTTCTACTGCCACGTCTTCAACGATTTTTTTTGATAGTTTCACCATATAAAACCGCGTCAAAACCACAACTGAATTAGTATAACTATTCGATAGTACTATTTATAAATCTTTCTTTTTTTAATTCTTTTTGATTTCTTGAACAAACATTGGTGGATCTGCAATCATCACGACGATTAAATTTTTAGTTTGTGATACACCATTATTTAATAGTAATAAACATTTATAAGCGCTCTAGAACCCTTCCTTGTGAGGTGGTTTGATGAGCGGGTTGTTTAGTTTTTTCAAAAAAAAGTCTTCTGATGATTACTCTCTTCCTGAGCCTCCGGCCCCCCCTTCTGAATCTCTTTCGTTAAAGAGTGATATTCCCAGCATTAGAGGTTCAGAAATTTCTAGTATTGAGTCTAACGATTGGAATGTTGGGTCTCCGACGCCTTCGATTTCTGACAAAAGTGTTGTGCCGCCCGTTGCTGTAACGGAAACTGTTGCAAATTCTTCTTCCATTTCTTCTGTTAATAAGAAAGGTTCTCAAAAACCTGTTGGTCCAGTTTTTATTAGTATTAATGATTATCAAAGTATTATAGGCAATGTCAACGGTATGCAGTCTTTGCTTAACGAGGGAAGACAAAAAATAGATGTTTTGGAAAATTTGAAGATTGCCGCTCAGAAAGAGCTTGATTCTTGGAAGTCTAATCTCGAAGATATTGAGAGAAAATTGAATTATGCTGATAGTATTATCGCGAAGGCGGGAGTTTGATTATGGAATCTAAACCTGTATTCATAAAGATTAACGAGTACAATGACATTCTTGATATTATAGCCTTGACTAAGAGCAAGCTTCAGCAGGCCAGAACTCTTCATGATAGGCTTTCAAAACTTCATTCTCAAGAGGAGGAACACTTAAGACAATGGCAGGAAGAATTAGAAAACGTAGGGCGAAATCTGGAAGAGTTGGACAACACTCTGGCGAGGCCTCAGCAGTAGAGAGTCCTCTCTACATGTTTTTAGAGTCTCCAGTTGATTTTCGTAAAAAATTGTTGGAAACTGCAAAAATAGTTATCAAAACTTTGCAGGGGCGCCAAGAGCTTTTGAGAATTCGCGATGAGAAAGAAAAAGTTTTGCGTCAGTTCTTAAAATCTTCACAGGAATTATCTGTTCTAGCAAAAAAGTTGGGCTCGAAGCTTCCAAAACATGAGTGGAAACGTGTCGTAACCCATAAAGTTGAGCACTTGCCTTCCGATACTCCTCCGAGCCAAAAGCTCGATGTTTTGGAAAGAGAGATTAGCAAGATTGAAGAGAGAATAAAAGTTTTAGGATAGTTTTTCCGTCCTTACTCAACGCTTACTTTCTGTCCTTCTATTATTGGGTGTAATGTTTTTCCTTTTTCATAGCCCATTTTTTCCGCCAGTTGTACAAATGCTTCTATTACTTTTTTGTCGCTGTGGGCGGGTATTACATTTTTTGGTTTTAGCATGTGTATGAGGTCTCTCATGTCTTCTCTGCCTCCGTGGCCTGATACGTGTATTCCTTTGAATATTCTTAACCCTTTAGTCCTTAATTTTTCTTCTAATTTTTCTCTCAGCGCGATGTTTACTTCTGTCGGTATAATATTGCAAGAGAATATTATGTGGTCTTCGTGCTGGAATGGGAATGGTAATATCCCGTCGGCCATTTTTGATAGTACCGCTCTAGGTTCTCCTTGGTGTCCTGTTGTTATTAGTAGGTACTTGTGTATTCCTTTCTTTACTATTTTGCTTAACTCTTTTCTTGCCTGGCTCGAGTATCTAACTATATATATGTCTTTTCCAAAGTGTGTTACTCCAGCGTTTTCTGCTGCTTGAACGTATTTCGCTAGCGATCTTCCTATTAGTACCGGTTTTCTTCCTATTTTTTGTGCGAACTCTACCGCGCTCTTTATTCTCGCTATGTGCGATGAGAATGTTGTTACTAGTACTGCTTTGTTCTTGTTGTTAACGTTTAGTAATACATCTCTTAGCATTTCTCTGGCTATCATTTCTGAAGCAGTTTTTCTTTCGTCATCCGCGTATAATGTATCTATTATTGCTACTTTTACCCCTTTTTCTGATAATTTTTTCATTCCTTCATAATTTGGTTTTTGTCCTAGTATTGGATTGTTGTCAAGCTTGAAATCGTTCGTGTACGCTATTATTCCTTCGGGTGTGTGCAGTACTGCTATCACGCTTTGCGGTGTTGAGTGAGTTATTCCTAAAAATTCTAGTGTTACATTTTCAGAAATTTTCATACTGCTATTAGGATGCATTGTTTTTATCTGGTTGGGTATTTTTCTTTTTTGGTCTCTTAATATCTCTTTTATTACTTCTCCGGTGAACGGTGTGCAGTATATTGGTACTTCGTATCTTTCTGCAATGTATGGTATTGCTCCTATATGGTCCAGGTGCGCGTGGGTTGTTATTATAGCTTTAACTTTCTTTCTCAATGAGTCCACTAGCGTGTCGTCAGGCACCGCTTTAGCTTTTCTTAACTCTTCGGTTGTGTGCTTTTTTAATTCTGTTTCTTCTTCTTCAGTATATCTTATATAGTTTGGCATGTGTAATCCCATGTCTAAGAGGAATACTTCTTCACCAACTTTTACGGCAGTCATATTTCTTCCTACTTCTCCGTAGCCTCCAACTGCGTATATTTCTATTGCCATTTTTTTACTCCGTTAACTTTCTTTTCTTATAATATTGTTTTTCTTTGTGATACTTTGCAGTGTGAATCTTTACGAGAAAACGCGTTGTTCCTCTATTAATAGTCACCTTATTTCACTCCATATCTAAACCCAAAACTTTTGGGTTCGTAAACAATAATTTCTCTGTTAACAGAACCATTATCGAAAGAAGTGTTTATAAATGTGCGCTTTTAGCTGTACTTTTAGCCTCTCTTCAGCGTCTATTCTTTTTGCAGGGATGCCGGAGTGGCCAAACGGGGCAGACTCAAGATCTGCTGGCTTAGTGCCTTCGCAGGTTCGAATCCTGCTCCCTGCATTGGTAAATCTTATTATATGCTTTTGTATTTAGAAAAGTGTGTGAAAAATTAACTGTTGTTGTTATAGTTCTAGTTTTAGTTCTTATGGGTACTTGCGTAGCAATGTACCCGACGATGTAAGAGTTTATGATGCAAACGGTTGCGTAGCAAGCGTTTGGTTTAAATCCTGCCCCCTGCATTTATTTCCTCTTGTTTATTTCTTTTTGCTTCCTGCACTGAATTTTTCTTTCTCAACTCGATACTCTGGAACAATAAAGTATAAAAACTGTTGTAGTATCCTTTTTTCAGGGGTTTTTGTTATGAGGTTGTCTCTTTCGGATGTTAGTTATTTGCGTGATAGTATCGGCGTTATTTCTGAGCTTGTTTCTGAGGGCAGGTTTTCTATTACTAAGAATGGTGTTGAGCTTGTTGCTATGGATCCTGCTAATGTTGCGATGATTATTTTTAGACTTCTTCCTTCTTGTTTTTCTGAGTATAATGTTGATGATCCTCAGGTTGTTGGTTTGAACCTTTCTAATTTGAAGCAGGTTTTGAGGCGTGCTAGTCTTGGTGATTCTTTGTCTTTGGAGGTTTTTGATGGTAAGCTTCATATTACTTTGGATGGAGCTTCTAAGAGAACTTTTAGTCTTCCTATTATCGCTGTTGATGATCGTGAGCAGAAGGTTCCTTCGCTTTCTTTTCCTTCTAGTATTACTCTTCCTAGTAGCGTTTTGTCTAATGCTATTGAGGATGCGGGTATTGTTGCCGAGAGCGTTTTGTTTACTGTTGAGCCTGGTTTTTTTACTTTGAGTGCTGAGGGTGATCTTAGCAAGGCTAGTATTCAGACTCGCGAGGGCGATGGTATTGTTATTCTTTCTGATAGCAAGACTAGGGCTAAGTATGCTATTGAGTATTTGAAAAAGATGGTTCAGGGTTCTAAAATTTCTGATTCTGTTACTGTTCGTATTGATACTAATTACCCTTTGAAGCTCGAATATAGGTCTATTGATAAGGTTTCTTTGGAATTTATTCTTGCTCCAAGGGTTGATGATGTATGAATTCTTTGTTTGTTCCTGTTATTGGTTATAATGATGCCGTGATGATTGATTCTTTGTTGAGGGAGAAATTTAAGCTTTCTGAGTCTCAGCTTGTTGTTTATGCTGGTCTTGCTGTTTCTCAGCTCGCTAAAAAAATGCTTGATGGCAGGAAAAATGTTTTAATTCTTGCCGGTCCCGGCAATAATGGTGCTGACGCTTTGTGCGCTGGCTGGAATTTGCATACTGCGGGCTATTCTGTGAGTGTTTTTCTTGCTTGTGATTTTCCTTCACTTGTTGGCTTGGAGTATAAAAATTTGTTAGAAAATGCGGGCATTGTTTTTCACTCTTTTACCGGTTTGGAGCCTGCTTTGGATTCTTGTGATATAGTTATTGATGGTCTTGTTGGTTATAACTTGCAGGGTAATCCTAGGGGTATTATTCATACTGTTATAGAGATTGTTAATAAGAAGGATCGTTTTTTGTTGAGTATTGATGTTCCTACTGGTTATGAGCTTAGGACTGGTTTGTTGAGAACTCCTCATATTTCTTCTAGTGCTACTTTGTGTCTTGGCCTTGTTAAGGAGGGTTTGGATGAGAGTTTTGCTGGTGTTTTGTATGCCGGCTATATTGGTATTCCTCCTGCTTTGTATAGTGATATTGGTGTCGAGTTTGATTTTCAAAATTTTGAGGGCGTTGTTCAAGTTGAGAGTAGGAGCTGATTTTTTGGTTGCATTCTACGTTATTGTGGCGTCTATGCATATTCTGTAAGTTCTTGGTTTTACTTCTCCACACTTTGTTATTCTTAGAACTTTGCACTTCCTTTTTTCTTTTTTGCACTCCTCAATAATTTTGTTTGCTGATTCTTCGAATTTTTCTGGCGTCGCAAAATCGTAGAAATGTAGTATTCCTCCCGGTTTCACCGCCCTTATTGCAGTGCTCAAAAAGTTTTCTCCTCCTTTCGGCAGTGGCATTGCCACTCTGTCAAATTGGTTTTTTATTTTTGGAACTATATTTTTCACGTCGCCTTCTATAAACTCTATTTTTTCTCCCGTTTTCTTATTTAGTTTTTTGTTTTCTAGTGCATACTTGTGGCATTCAGGATTCTTTTCTACTCCAACTATTTTTTCCGGTTTGGAATTTTTTGCTATTACCAACGGGAATGGGCCGACTCCCGAGAACATTACTAATATTTTTTCTCCTTCTTTTACTTGTTTTGCAATTCTTAACCTTTCGGTTCCGTATCTTGGCGAGTAGTAGCACTTGTCTATGTTTAGTTTTATTATTGTTCCTGACTCTTTTTGTATTGTTTCTTTAGTTTTTTCCCCGCCTATTATTTTCGTTTTTCTTGTCCTGAACTCTCCTTTGTGTATTCCTGCTTTTTTCGCAACTGTTTTTACTTGTTTGAACGTCTCTATTATTTTTTGTGCAATTTTTTTCTCTTTCTTTTTTAGTTCTTTTGGAACTTCTATTATTGCTATTTCTCCTATCACGTCGAAGCTTGCAGGCATTTTTTTTATTTCTTTTTTAGTTATTATTTCTTTAAGTATTTTGTGTAACGGTCTCATAAGCACATTGTGATATATCTTTTTTTAAATGTGTCTATCTGAAGAATTGTGCGAGTCCTTGCTGGCTCGTAGTTTTTCCTATTTTTGTTATTGTTTCTTCAACTCTTTCTTTTGAAAACTCGTGTTCTTGTACTAGTATCTCCATTATTTTTTTTGCGTTCGCACTTTTCGGTTGTGTCGTATAATCTGTAGTTACTGGTATATTTTTGAACGTGTTCATTATTTCTTTCCAAGGAGTTTTCGAGTGTTTTTCCCACTCTGCCTTCTTGAATAATTCTTCGAAATTTTTCCCGTTTTCTTTTACTAGTTTCAGCGCAGTTTTTGATCCTATTCCCTTAATTCCTGCGGGTTCGTAATCTGTCCCTACTAGTATTGATAGTGCTATTAATTGTTCTCTGTCTATTCCTAAATTGTTGAGTACGTCTTTTGCGTGGTATATTTCGGGAGTTATATTTTCGTATGATAATTTTCCTGCTTTTTTCTTTTTTCCGCTTATCGCTAAATTTCTTACGAGTCTCTCCGCCCCAAATAATATTGCGTCCGAGTCTTGTGATGCTACTGCCCACGCGTCTCCTTTAATAGTCATGTATGCTGCTTGCGCTTCGGCTTCTGATGGTGCTTGAACTGTTGGGACTCCCATTGCCTGCAGTAATTCTTTTGCTTCACTAACTATTTCTTTTGTAAGTATTGAAGTTCTTGACGCATACTTTTTCATCTCTTCAATATTTCCTTTAACTACTGCTTGCCGGTATTTTTCTTTTGCTTCTTCCTTTATTACTCTTCTTTCTTCTCTGACTTTTTCTTTTAGTTCCGGAGGCTTCCCGTCGAATACGTATATTGGCTTTATCCCTCTTTCCAGCCATTGTGCTGTTCTTGAGAATAGTCCTACGAGATGTGATGTTGTTCTTCCTTTGGAGTCTGTTAATGGCGTTCCATCTCTCTGTCTTATTGATGCTAAGAATTGGTGCAGGTATAATGAGGCGTCAACTGCCAGAGTTTTTCCTTCTAATTCTTTCCACGTTATGCTCTTCGGCCGTAATATATCAAATATTTTTACTCCCATGATTTCTTCACAATGTTTTAAACAGTAGTCCTTTAAATTTCTTTTCTAATTGTTCTTCTAATCCTTTGTCTAATGTTCCTGTTGTTGCGTATAGCACTGGCATTTTTCTTGATTGTCCTTCTACGTATGCAACGCTTAAGTCTGCATCATTTATCTTCTTTTTTTCTTTTGCTTTGCAGTAAAATCTCATTATTCCTATTGGTGTTTGTATCTGTATTGTTAAATCATACTCTTTTCCTTCTTTTATCGTGTTGCTTTCTATTATTTTTATGTTTTCTTTTGCGAAATATTTTTTTAGTGTTGTTGAGAATTGTGAATTGTCCGTGTGCTGGCTTGTTTGTTGCGGGGTTTCTGTTTTTTTCGGTGTTTTTGGCAAGTCTTCCGCATTTTTTGTTTGGAGTATTTTCTCTTCAACAATTTTTTGTTGTGTTTCTGGATTTTTTATTTTAGGTTTTCTTCCCGGCTTTTTCTTTGCGGGAATTATTGCTTCTTGTCTTTGTTCTTTTATTGGCTCTTCTGGGCGTTTTATTGTTTGTTCTTCTGTTTCTTTTTTTCCTTGAACTATCTCAACTATTATTTTTTCTGCGGAATCGTCCGGTATGAGGTACCATTTCCAGAATACTTCTTTAGTATTTCCTATTGTAACGTCTAATGGTACTGCGTAATCTTTTAGTCCTTGGAATGCTACTCTTGCCACCGGTGATAGTGACCCGTCTCTTACTATTCTGGAATTTTTTAGGAATTGCAATGCTTCTCTTTCTACTTGTTTTAGCGTGTGTATGTACTGTTCTAATACTTCGGGTCTTGAAGGGTCATAGTATAATGGTGACGACCCTATTTTTATGCGTGAAACTTTTACCAGCCCTCTTTCTGACATTTCTGAGAGCATTGCTGATGCTATCATAGAATCTATTCTCAGTTCTGTGGCCACTTGCGCGGGCAGCAGAGCAATTTTTAGTTTTAGTAGTGATAATATTTTGTCTCTGTATTCTATTACTGCCATAGTGTTTGTTTTTGGGTTCAGACTTATATATATTTGTGTAATGGAAAAGTATTCACAATCTTACCCACTCGCTTTCCCAATAGCTTACTTCTCCTTGGTCGTCTATTATTGCCAGAAGTAATTTTTTCTTTACTGAGTGTGCTACTCTATTTTTCGCGGAGTATTCTCTCCAAGTTAGTTTTTCTCCTTCTCTTGCTATATACACTATCCATTTTGAGTGTTCTTGTCCCGGCTTTTTTCCTTTGTTGTAAACTCTGAAGTCTGCTCCGAATTTTAGTGCTGTTTGAACAATAAATCCTCTTGTTCTCAAATCTTTGTACACTAAGTATCTCTCGTTAAATTTATGTTCTTTCTTTCCTGCGATCCCTAATATTTTCTCTTCCGTTATTTTATTGTCTTTTCTGTCTAGAACTATTATTTTTTCTCTTTCCAGCAGGTGCGCCGCTTCGTGAAGTGCTATTTGTACTCTTCCGTCCGGCAGTATCATTCCGTAGCCCAATTCTTTGTTTAGCTCTTTTGCTTGTGCAGAGTTTTCTGTTATTACATATTTTCCTTCAATCCATGACTTAATCCTTTCCATGAACCGTTCTTGGCGGGAAGGTTTAAAAACGTTTGTGATATTGGTATTTTATGGAGCTTACTTTTCTCGGAACTTCGTCTATGACTCCTTCAAAGGAGCGCAATCACCCGGCTGTTTTTTTGGAGTTTAACGAGCATGGTTTGTTGTTTGATTGTGGTGAGGGTACTCAGAGGCAGTTTAAGATTGCTAATATTCGCTTGACAAAAATTTCGAAAATTTTTCTTACTCATTGGCATGGTGATCACGCTTTGGGTATTGGTGGCTTGTTGCAAACTTTGGGAGCGTCTGAGTATTCTGGAACTTTAGAGTTGTACGGCCCTCCGGGCACTGAGGAGCACTTGTATCATTTTTTCAAAGCTATTCCTTTTGGTTTTAGGGTTGATTTTGTTGTTAAAGAGGTTGGTAATGGTGTTGTTTTCGAAAATTCTGATTTTGTTGTTGAGGCCGCGCTTCTTGATCATGGAACTCCTTGTTATGCTTACTCTTTTATGGTTAAAGATAAGAGGGCTATCGATATGGATAGGGTCAAATCTTTGAAAATTCCTGTAGGTCCTCTTATTGGGAAGCTTCAGATGGGCGGGTCTGTTAATATTAATGGTTCTGTTATTACTCCTGATGATGTTTCTTCTTTGAAGAAGGGGAAAAAAATTGTTTATCTTACTGATACAAGGCTGTGTTCTTCTTGTTATGATATTTCTGAAGGCGCGGATGTTCTTATATGCGAGAGTTCTTTTACTGAGGCTGAGAAGGATAAGGCCGAGGAGTATAAGCATCTTACTGCTCAACAGGCAGGGCTTATTGCTAGTAAGAGCGGCGCTAAAAAATTATTCTTGTTTCATATTAGTGGCAGGCATGCTGATACTTCAGTTGTTCTTGAAGAGGCAAGGGTTATTCATCATGATTCTCATATCGCGCAGGATTTTATGAGGTTGAAGTTGTAGTATGATTGACAGGAAGACTAAAGGTTCTAATGCTGAGAGAGAGCTTATAAAAAAATTTTGGGATTCTAATTCTTGGGCCGCTTTGAGGGTTGCTGGTTCTGGAGTTTCAAGATTTCCTTGCCCTGATATTATTGCTGGTAATGGTTCTAGGTTTGTTGCTATAGAATGTAAAAGTGTTAGTGGTGATTATATACGTGTTGAGCGTAAACAGCTTGAGGACTTGAAAATTTTTGCTGGGCTTTTTGGTGCAGAGGTTTGGATCGGCGCTAGGTTTGTTAAGGATTTAACTAATAATTCTCATGGTGAGGGATGGTTTTTTTTTAGTGTTGAGGATCTTGTAGAGTCTCCCGGAGGTTTTTCTATATCTCTTGTCAGGGCTTCTTATAAGGGTTTGAGTTTTGATGAGCTTTTGGCATTGACAAATTAAATGCGCCGGCATAGGGACATTCACTTTTTAAGTCCTGATAATGATGGTTGTGATTATGCAAGAGTTCTCACTCCCATAGTTGGCAGGGAAGTTGCTTTTGGTAATGCATTATTTTTGAGTGGAAGAAAAGAAGGTTATTCTTTTGGGGGTATTTGGTTATTAACTCCTCGTTATTTGAAATCTCAAGGTCTCACGAGTGATAATGTTGTTGTTCGGTTGTTCCGTGTTTGGGGTGTCGTCGGCTTCGACGACAACTTGAGCTATGTCAGTGCATGCAGCAACTTCGACGACAGTGGCCGTGCTTGCGAGGTAGCGTCGTCGCAAAAAAAACTTAATAGGAAATAAAGTTTGATCTTTAGGATATCATTGTGAAAAAGCAAATCTTTTATTCTATATACTTTTGAATTTCTTTTTCTGCTTCTGTAAAAGGGATAAGTTGTCCTGATATTAGTGCTGATAAATCAGTATTCCAACTGTTCTTTTTCTCTTTTATATTTTTGAGGAATGTATCTTTTCCAAATAGTGCGTGAACAGAAGATAACTTTCTCTGTGCCAGTTTCAAATCAAGCGAAATCTTTTTCACGGTGATTAAATACCAGATATCATATACATCTCGGGCTTTTTCTCTTTGGTATACTGCACGTACTTTTTCGGCTAATATCTCTCTCTCATCCATGGAGTATATATCAAATGGGCGAACTTCTTGGTATAATGAAGCGTAAGAAATTTGTAAGAGTGGCATAAAAACTTTTTCTCGTGAACTAATATTTAGTAGAAGTCTGCTTCTGCTTTCTTTGCTTCCATCATAAAGAGGGCCATTCAATTTCAAGCATACATTGATATTGTTCTGAAATCTTTCTATTGTAACAGTACATGTAATGTGAAAAAGTAAAAATATGTGTGGTAAACGAGCAAAAAAGTCTTTTGGTTTAAACTTTTTTTGAGCAGTAAAGTCCAAGTCTTCACTAAACCTGTTGAGGTGGTGTATCTTGTACAAGCAAGTTCCTCCTTTGAATATAAGAGCATTTCCAAATTCTCGGCATATTCCTAAAAGTGCAATATCTTGAAGATAATCCAGTTCCGCAAAACGGGACGGGAGTCCTTTGAGGTTTGCTATTCGTAATAATTCTTCTTTTTTAATCATGTATGCCCGCCTTTATTTTTTTTGAGAGTCCTTTGATCATGGTAGCATAAGAAAATAATCTTTTAAGATTTAAATTATTTTTATTGTGTTGAATGATGCTTGTACATTCGTTCAATGACATTCTTTTCGTTGCTACCGCATCTACGATTGCTTTTTCTTTTTCTGCAATGAAGATTTCTTTTTGATGATATAATATTTGTTGAAATCCTTTCAAAAATGACGGTTTTACTGTCGTAAATTCTATCTTTGCGTTTCCATACTTGATACTTTTTTTGTTTCTTTTTCTCGTTGTCATAACTTGAATTGTGAAAGGCAATTGTTCCGTAAGATGATAGTATTGCAGTGCCGCCCATCCAGAAATATAGCTCGGCCACAAGATCCACGAAGCGATAACAAATGGGTCTTCTTCGAAAGAATATTTTCCTTTTTCGACTTCGTGAATGATATTCTTTTTCTTCCATCGGTATGTCTGTAAAGATGCATATTCTGCGGGTTTATCGAGTGTGCCTGCTAAATCTTTCACAGTAAAAACTGGATACTGTCGTAAATGTCCTTTTATTGCTTCGTTCATGTTAAACACCAATCTTATCAAAAATGATATGATTAAGGGTTAATTGTTTAAAAGCTTTTTGGTTGGAGAAGACATGAAAATAATTTATCCAACCAATAAATTGAATTGTTTTCTTGGCACAAGAGTTATAAACTCTTGTGTTTTTCCTTCGTTCATGATTACTGCTCGTTGTATTGTGGAAATGCTTGGCTCTCCTGCCGAGTATTTGGACAAAACTATTAGGGCTTATGTTGATAGGTTGAAGAGTGAAAAGAATTTGCGGGTTGTTGTTAAAATTGCTGATGTTATTCCTAAGGAGAGTCTTTTTTCTACTTTTGCTGATTTGGAGATTTCTTTTGATGATGTTGCGCGCCTTCTTAATTTTTGTATTGAGTCTATGCCTTCTAGTGTTGAAATTCTTGATCCTGTAACCGTTTCTTTGGATAGGGATGTTCTTTCTAATTTTATTAATGATCTTCAGGCCAAGCTTCATACTGTTGATATGGATTTGAAGCTTTTGACTGCTAAGGCAGCAATTCTTGATAAGAACAGCATGATGATTTTTAGGAATTTTGTGGTTCACGCTTTGAAGAGTAAGCCTATGACTTTGGGAGAGATTTCTAATATTGTTGGTGTTAATGATGATGATTTGGAGCCTTATATTGATAGGATGCTTGAACAAAAATTGATTTTTAAGGAAAAAGGGGTTTATAAAAGTGGAGAAAAAAGAGGAATTGTTGAGGATAGTTGAGGCAATTCTTTTTGCTTCTGGTAAATGGCTTTCTTTGGATGAGATTTCTTCTCTTTCTAGGATTAGGAATTTTGACGATGTTAGGGGCGCGCTTTTGAGGCTTAAGGAAGAATATTCTGTTAGGGGCGGCGCGATAATTCTTGAGAATGAGGATGATTTGTGGAAGCTTCATGTTGTCCCGGAGTGTATTCCTTATATTAGGAGGATTGTTACTAAGACTGAGCTTACCAAGACAGTTCTTGAGACTCTCGCAATTATTGCTTCCAAAGCTCCATTGTTGCAGTCTGAAGTTGTTAGGATTAGGACTAATAAGGCTTATGATCATCTATCTATTCTTGAAGATGCAGGATATATTTCTAGGAAGAAGCATGGCAGGACTAAAATTATTAATATTGCAGAGAAATTTTTTGATTATTTTGATATTCCTAGAGATAAGATTTCTGAGCGTTTTCAAAAGGTTAAAGAATTGGAGGGTGCTGTTAGAATAAAGGAATCTCTTATCATGCAGCGTCAAGCAGATCTTGATAGAAAGAGCGTTGAATTGAAATTTGCTGAAGATAATAGAAAAGAGCAATTGTCTAAGGATATTGAAGCGTTAACTAGAGAGATTGATGTTTTGAAGAAGAAAACTTCTTCTTTGCCTCATCCTGATATTTCTTCTGAGATGCTTGGAATGTTGGAGGTCGTGAATTTGGGTCAGAATCCTAAATCTTTGGTGGAGGAAAATTCTTCTCAAAATGTCCCCTCTTCGGCGAGCGTGCAGGAGCAGATTGTTCAATCTTCTTATGTTCAACAGCCAACTGCGGGAGTAGCAGAAAAAAGTGTTGTTGAAGAAAATGCTGTTCAAGATTTTGGTGCGGGGCAGTCTAAAGAAATTTCTGTTGAGAAATCAAAAGATGCTCAACTAATTACTGAACCTTCCTCAAATTTTGAGCCAGAAAAAAATCTTGATGAAAAAAAAGATTCCGTGCTTGCTGAACCTCCAAAAAGAGATGAATTGACTGGAGAGACTGTTGGCGACATTCCTAAAGAAAAACCTTTAACTCTTGCGGAGCGTTTGAAACAGGAAGCTTTGCAGAAAGCCAAACAATCAGAGTCAAAAACTGGTGCAGGAATATTTTCTAAAGGCATTCCTAAAGATGCTGCAGATATTATTGATAAAAAAGCAAAGAAACTTCTTAGCGGTGTTGAAGAATCTGGCGATAATAGTTCTTGAACATTCTCAATCTGTTGGTAGTATTGCTACATTTTTTTGTATGCTTGTTCTGTATCCGTATCTTATTTTTATTTTGAGTTGGTCTGTGAATTCTGTTGTTTGTGTTGTTTCGTATGTGCACCTCATTTGCCCTCTGCCTCCTATTAGTCTTAGTGTTTTGTCATTACCTAGTCCTGTGCATTGTATTGTTGTTCCTCCTATGCTTACTTCTTCTACTTGAACAATGTTTAGGCTGTTGTATGATGCTCTTTGTGTGTTGTAAGGATTGCAGTATGCTAGTGCTTCTCTTTTGTACACGTCTCCTCCTCCAGTGTTTGATATTGTTATTGTTAGTCTTGTTTTACCGCTTGCTGGTTCTGTTTGTACTCCTGTTATTTTTACTGGCGCTCCTTGGGCTCCTAGTGTTACGCTTCCTGGCGTGCAGCTTTTCTTTCTTGTGCTTGTTGTGAACGGGTCTGGGTCTATGCATATTGTTCCTCCGGCTTCTGTTGAGTACTCGTAGCATGCTGTTGCCGTTAGTGGTATTTGGTACTCGTTTTGTGTTTCTAGGTCTGCTATTGTTCCTGTTATGCTTACTAAATCTTTGCCTCCGCTGTTGTATCTTGTTTGCGCGTCCAATTTTGGTATTTGTATTCCGTTATAAAAATCTCCGCTTATTCTTTCTCTTGAGAATCCTGAAAAGTATATTCTGTCAGTGCTCGCGCCTATTTCGTTCGCTCCTAAATTTTCTACTTCTACTGCTATCTCGAATGGTTGGTCTTCATATATTGTGTTTGGTGGCACGTTTGGTGTCCATTTTATGCTTAACCCGTTGCCTCCAATGCCCGCCCCCCCAGTTCCTTCGCCTCTATTTCCTGTCGTGCACCCTGATAGTGCCAGCACTGTTAAAACCGCGATTATTGTTAGTACATATTTTTTTTTCATTTTATCACGTCTTTTTTATCACGATTTTTTGCGTCGTGATATCATAGTACCCGTATGCTAGGTTTATAATTATTTGGGATGTGTGAGTTCCTTCGCTTTTAGGTATTCCTTGATCGTACTTGCATGTTATTGTTGTTGTTCCTTCATCTATTTTTATGCTTGTTTCTCCTTGTGTTTTTTCTTTGTTGCACGTTAGCATTCTTCCTTTGTGGTCTATGAATGCTTCTATTAATGCTTTGTTTTCTTGAGCTTTCTCGCTCGTGCTTAAGCACGCGTTCAGCACTGTGCTCGGCTCTAATACTATTCCCCTGCCTTTGTTTTGTATTTTTATCGTTATTATTGGCATAACCATGTCTCCTTCTGATGGAATTGTTGTTGTTTCAACGCTTGTTATGGCTAATGGTCCTCCTTGGCCTCCAAGGAGTACTGTTCTTTCTTTGCATTCAGGTTTTGAGTCGTCAGGCATTTGTATGCATACTGTCGGGCTCGCTGTTGTTTTGTACTGATAGCACGTGCTTGCTGATATTATTGTTGGTATATCTTTTTTCTCGCTTGTTATCTCTCTTATTTTAACGTTGAACGTGTATGTTATTTGTTCTCCTACCGGCTGGTCTATGCTTCTTCCTGCTAATAATAATTCTTTTTGTTGGTCTCTGGGTATTTCTATGAATTGTTCTGGAACGTTTAGTACTAGTATTCCATGATTGACTTCTCCGGCACCTCTATTTTCTACGTCTACATTTATTGTTCCTGTTGTATCTTCGTACAATATGTTGTTGTTTCCTGCAAATATTTTTGTGTATAAACCTTCAGTTCCTTTTTCTACTTGTGTTGTTCTCGTTTGTAGACCGCATGATGCAGTTAGCAATATCAAAAATATTAATAGTATTATCGTTAAAATTCGGGTGATATTTTTTCTCATGGTTGTGCTCCTGGCGCGGTGTTCGTTGTGAATTCTAATGATTGTACATTTCTTTTATTTTTTCTGTCAACTATGTCAATGAATACTGAATATTTTGTTCCCGGCTCTAGGTTTGAAATATCTATTCTATGATTTCTTTCATAATTGCTTATTTTTGTGGTGCTTTTTGATTCTTCGTTACCTTTCCAATATTTTATTGTTATTCTTGTGTCAACGTTTGTTTCTATTTCTATTCTTGCATTGTTTGTTGATGATTGTATTGTCGGCCCCGATATTATCACTGGTATGTTTGAGTTTACAGTGCGTCCTCCGTCAGTTATTGTCTCTCCTTCAACTCTTACATCTTTTGATTCGTTTATCGTGTAATCATATTTTGCTAGTGCATAAAATGCCTTTTGTGTGAATGAGCTTCCTCCAAGAAATCTTTCCCATGAATCCTTGTGCAGTGTGAACGTTGTTGATATTCTTGCATTGGTTGTTATCCTGAGATCTCCGGTATTTATTGAGTATACCGTCTCAAACGTATTGTCGCATGGCATTTCTGTGTATGGATATTCTTCTCTTAAATATTCGCAGTTTGATTTCACTATTTTTTCACTGTATGGCCTTATTGTTTCCAGTGTGAAGCTTTTGGGTGCGACTATTATTATTCCTTTAACCTTTCCCTCACCTTTAACTGTGCTTCTTGATATTATTATGTCTGGCGTGAATTTTATGTTTTCTCTTTTATCGTTTAGTACTACATACTTTTCTGGTAGCGCTATATCAACTTTTAGCGGTGTTTTAGAGCTTGTTACTGTTGATGGAATTATTGCTTTTGATAGCTCCGCCGTTTTTGGTGTATACTCTCCGTACTTGTTTAGGCTGAATAATTCTTCTTTTCCCGTCGTGAATTCTAGTTTCGCTATTGCTTCCATTGAGTAGTCTGCTTTTAGTGTTACTTTGTGCGTTCCGGGGTTTAGCGTGTTTTTTGAAACTGTGCATGTCACTTTTTCTTTTTGTATGTTTCTTCCTATTGCTTCGTATGTTTCTGGTGTTAGTGTTATTTTGTCGTTTGTTGCTCCTGGCGTGAAGCAGGATATTTGTACATTTATTTCTTTGTCTTCAGAGAACGTTTTCGTTCTTAGTGTTCCTATTACTGATAGCTCGTCAGTTGTTTTGAATGGCGCTCCTCCGAGTGTTACTATTCCTTCATCGCTCCAATCTATTATTGCTTCAAATTCTGATGGGTTTATTTTTCTTGATGCATCTTTTTGTGTCGTGTTGCCTTTTATTTCTTGTTTTACGTTTTCTACTTCTGCTGTCGCCGCGCTTATTACTTGTCCTATTATAGTCACGAATTCTCCTGCTGATTCAACCATCGCGTCGCCCGCGTGAAATTCGGAGCCGAATGCTATTCCTTCTCCGGTGTTGCTTATTGCTGGCCATATTATTGTGGTTGCTACCACGATAAACCATATGAACATGTACCCTGCAGAAAATTTGTTTAGCCATTCCGGTTTTTCATTTTCATCTCTTGTCATTATGAAGAAGAACCATGCGGGCATTGCTAATAGTATTGCAGTGTACGCGAATATTCCTAGAGTGTTTTTTACCAATTCTTCTATGAATGGTATTACTAACACTAATGGTATTATGTACGCCCACAGCGCGAATATTCCTAGAGTTTCTATTCCTTCCTTGTTTCTGACACTTTTTATTAATAGCCACCCCATTCCTGGAATTAGTACGAAGTGTAGCATAATAAATAGTGGATCAAAAATTTTTACTTCGCCCGTTAATCTTATTAGAATGTCTGCTGCGTGAACTATTATTGTTATTAGGAAAAACAGTCCTATTCCTCCTTTTGACTTGCTTGCAATTGTTGTATTGCTCAATTGTACTCCTCTTTTTTTGCTTTATTGCCTGTTTAAGAACCTGCCTTTTTTAAAGCTTTGTCGAACTGTCAACATTTAGCTGATTCTTATTCTTGCTTTTGGCACGTTGACCGTTCCTTCGGGGGTTATTTCCAGATAGTTTGTTCCTGTTGTCGTGCTATTAGTTAGGTCTATTATTCCTATGAATTCTGATGTCCTTATATGGAATGGTTTTGCATTGAATACTCCGTTAAATATTTTTTCTCCTTGTTCAGGTAGTTCTAACTCTAATTTTAGTGATCTTGGCCTTGTTTGTATGTTGAAGCTTGTTACAAACTTGTTTGTGTTTGTGGATGATAGTTCTATTTTTATATTGTTCATCTTTGTGGTGTTCTTGTTTTGTGCCGTGAACGTTATTGTGTTGGCTCCTTGTTTTAGCGAGCTTTTTGGTATATTGTTTGTTGTTTCTTCTTCGCATGTAATAGTTCCATTTTTTACTGTATTTTTGTTCAGAATTATTTCCATTATTGTTTCTTCATCGCATCTCGCGAAATATTTTAGTGTTGCTCCTGTCGTGATTTCGTATTCTTCTTGAGTTATTGTGAATGTTGATTTTTTCGTCAGTGGCGTTATATCTGTTACTGTTCCTATTAATGATACATCTTTTAGTGTGTACGCCGCGCTCTGCAGGAATCCGCTTTCTGTTGAGAATTTTAGCGAGTTGTCTTTTTTTATGTATTGCGCAGGTATTTTTATTGGTGCTGGATTTGTCTCTTCTAAAATCCCATTGAATAATGCGTTGTCGTTAAGTATTATTGCTAGTGTTCCTTTTTTTTCTGTTGCAGTAAAACTTAGGAATATGTTGTCTGTGTTTTTTGGGTCTTCTAGCATAAACGTTTTTGTATTGTCGCTTCTTCTAAATATTCCATTGCTTGCGCTGACATCTGGAAATCTTGCCAGTACTTTAGTGTTTTGGAGTGATTGTAGTGTGAACCCTTGGATTGTTTTTGTGTTGTCATCGTTTGTTCCTCCTTGTAGAACTCCTATCGTGTACTCTTTCATTACTCCTGCCGTTTGTGCGCTTCCCCTCATAGTGTTTTGAAATTTTTCTGGATTTGTCACCATTGCGAATAGCAGAAATATTCCTATGAGCACAAGTATCAGCATTGTTGCTCCTGTTGCTTGAGAATTCTTCCTCTTTTTGAACGTCATTTTGGTCATTGTTGGCTAAACATTATATAAATGTTTTTAAATGTTATACTGATTGCTTGTCTATGAAACTTCTTGCTAGGGATAGGAAGCATAATTCTGCTAAATTGTTGCTTACCGTTCCTGAAGATTTTTGGTATATTCACCGGATTTTGCAGGAGGGGGATATTGTTGTGGGTCGTGCTTCTAGAAAAGTTCTTAAGGGTTCTGATATTGTCAGGACTACTTTTACTGCAACTCTTAGCGTTTTGAAGTCTGATATTTCTGATAATTCTTTGAGAATTTCTGGTGTAACTTGTGATGATAATAATGATGTTCCTAAGGGCAGTCATCAGTCCATTACTGCATCTATCGGTGATGTTTTGACGGTGATTAAGAATTGGGGTCCTGTTGACGAGTCTGTTCTTAGTGATTGTCTGAAGTCCGGAGTCGTTCCTGTTCTAATTCTTATTATTGATAGGGATTCTGCTCTTTTTGCACTGACTAATAGTGGGGGGTATTCTGTTCTTGCGAAGCTTCGTGGTGATGTTCAAAAAAAGTATGAGAATGTTTCTTTTAAGGAATTTTTTCCTTTGGTTGTTAAAAAATTGGAGGATTTGTTGAAAACTATCCGTGTTAGTAATATTGTTGTTGGCTCTCCTGGTTTTTGGAAGGACGAGTTTTCTAAGCACTTGCCCAAAGATTTGAAGAGTAGAACAGTTTTTGCTACTTGTTCTGATGATGGTGTTCGCGGGCTTCTTGAAGTTCTTAAGAAGGATGATTTGAAGTCTGTTCTTAGAGACGTTCGCGCTAGTGAGGAGTTGTCTGTTGTTGAAAATTTTTTAAGTCTTATTCATAAGGGCGGAAGGGCTTCTTATGGTTTTGTTAATGTTAAATTTTTGGCTCAGCAGGGCGCGGTCGAAAAAATTGTTGTTTCAACAAAAATTATTTCTAAGGACCGCGCGGAAAAGAGGCGTGATGTCGAGGATTTGTTGTCGCTTGTTGAAAGTTTTAATGGGAGTATTATGATTGTTTCTTCGGAGCTTGAGGGTGGCAGTATTCTTGACGGTCTTGGTGGCATCGGCGCGTTTCTTAGGTGGAAGTCAGATTAGTAGAATCAACTTATAATTAAGTGTTTTGTCTACTGACTGTAAAGTAATGAATTTTCTTGAATAAAAAGGAAGGTTTTTATATTGGTGGCTTATCCCTACTGAAAGTTGGTGAATATTTTTTTTAGGGGTAAAAAGAGGAGGAAAGAACCATGATAGTCAAAGAGGAGCTCTTAAGCAAACTTCGACGCTATTTCTCATTGAACCTTTATGAGGTTAAGATTTGGACTGCTTTGTTGTCAAGGGGTGTTTCTACTGCTGGTGAATTGTCTGACATCTCTAATGTTCCTAGAAGTAGAAGTTATGATGTTCTCGAGAGTTTGGAGAAGAAGGGTTTTGTCGTCATGAAGCTTGGCAAGCCCATAAAGTATATCGCTGTTCCTCCTACTGAGGTTGTTGAGCGCGTCAAGAAGAATACTAAGAAGGACGCTGAAGATTTTGTTAAAAGATTGGATTCCTTGAGGAATACTGATGTTATTAAAGAGTTGGAATCTTTGCACACTCAAGGTGTTGAGCTCGTCGATCCTACTGATCTTTCTGGTAGTTTGAGGGGCAGGCATAATTTGTATTCTCACTTGGAGCTGACTATTCGCGGAGCCAATAAGAGTGTTACCATTATGACTACTCCTTCGGGTCTTGTTAGGAAGGTTGATGGCTTGAAGCCTCTTTTTGAAAAGTTGAAGAAGCGTGGAGTTCATGTTAGGATTGCCGCGCCTCTTGTTACTGATGAGGCTAGGAAGGCTGCGAAAGATTTGGCTGGTGTTGCAGATGTTAGGCATACTAGCTCGAGGTCTAGGTTTGTTATAGTTGACAGCCAGGAAATAATTTTTATGGTTATGGATGATGAGAGTGTTCACCCGACTTATGATATTGGTATTTGGGTTAATACTCCTTTTTTTGCATCGTCTCTCGAGCAGTTATTTGACATTGCGTGGGAAGCAATGAAAAAACCGCAAAAGTGAACTTTTTTTTGGGGTTCTCGTTTGCAATGTAGGTATGTAATGATTGTTAGGCGCGCCGGCAATGAAAATCCTTGGCGTAAGAGTCAGGGTGTGGCTGTGGATGGTAGAGTAATTATGGGTCGAGGTTTTTCTTCCGATAAGAGGGCTGGTATTTCTGGTGTTAACTCGGGAGCGCCTAGGGGCGTCAATAAAAAAATTGTTGAGGGGCTTCATAGGTTGGAGCGCGCAGTTCTTCCCGCTCTTGAGGGCCAGACTTCTATTGCTGGTGTTGTAAAAGTTACTGGCTTGTCTTCTGTAGAGGTTTCTAGGGCCGTTCAATGGCTTGAGAAGAAGGGCCTTGTTAGAACTACTCATGAATCTGTTGAGCAAATATCTCTTGGAAAGATTGGCGCGGATGCTGCCTCTAAGGGTCTTCCTGAGAGGAGATTGTTGAATATTTTGTCTTCTCAAGATATTCCTATGAGTTTGTTGGGCAAAAAGTCTGGTCTTTCTAGGGATGAGGCTAATGCCGCGCTTGGTGCTTTGAGATTTTTGTCAGCCGTTACTTTGAAAAAGGATAAGAATCTTGTTTTGTCTATTACTGATAGGGGTCGAACAATTCTTTCTAATGGTTTTGCTGAGGAATTGTTGCTTCATAAAGTTTTTCCTTTGAATGTTAAATCTCTTTCTGTTGATGAGAAACGCGTTTATTCTCAGTTGAGAAAGAGGAAGGATTATTTTAGGTCTGATGTTTTGAAGATTCAGCACGTTTTTTTGGAATCTTTGGGCAGGGATATTTTGTCTGCGGGCGTTAAGGATGATTCTATTCTTGATAGAGTTACTACTTCTCTTTTGAAGAGCAGGGGATGGAGTGGTAAAACTTTTAGGCGTTATGATGTTTCTGCTGGCGTTCCTCAAAATAATTTTGGTAAGGTTCAAATGTATAGGGCTTTTCTCGATGATGTTAGGCAGAAATTTGTTAGTTTGGGCTTTCAGGAAATGTCGGGTCCTATTGTTGAGTCGGAATTTTGGAACATGGACGCGTTGTTCATGCCTCAATTTCATTCTGCCAGGGATATTCATGATGTTTATTACGTTGAATTTCCGTCAAAAATTAATTTGGATCAGTCTATTGTTAAGAGGGTTAAGCAGGCTCATGAGTCTGGTGTTGATGGATCTGCTGGTTGGCATTACTCTTTTAATGTTGATAAGACTTGTAGTACTATTCTTAGGAGTCAGGGAACTTCTTGTTCTTCCAGAATTTTGGCGTCTTCCAATCTCAAAATTCCCGGGAAATATTTTGGTATTACTAGAGTTTTTAGGAAGGATGTTATTGATGCTACTCATCTTGCAGATTTTAATCAGACAGAGGGTATTGTTATTGAGGAGGGTTTGAATATGAGGCATCTTGTTGGTCTTTTGAAAATGTTTGCTAGAGAGTTTGCAGGTGTCGAGGAGGTTCGTATTGTTCCTGGATATTTTCCTTTTACCGAGCCTAGTGCTGAATTGTTCGCGAAGCATCCAACTCTTGGATGGGTTGAGCTTGGTGGCGCGGGTATTTTTAGGCCTGAGGTTGTTAGTCCTTTGCTTGGAAGAAATGTTAGTGTTCTGGCTTGGGGTTTAGGTATTGATCGTCTTGGAATGTTCAAGCTGGGTATTACTGATATAAGAAGTCTTTTCAGTCAGGATCTGGATTATTTGAGAAATTCAAAGGTGTTATGATGCCAACTCTTATGTACTCTTTTAAAGATTTGTCTTCTCTTATTAAGAAGAAAATTTCTAGGGAACAGTTTGAGGAGTCTCTAAAATTTGCTAAGGCGGAGCTTGAAAGGTTTTCTGGTGATGAAATTCTTGTTAAGTTTAATGATACTAATCAGCCTCATCTTTGGACTGTTGAGGGGTTGGCTATTTTTCTTCAGGGAATTCTTGGAGTTGAGGAAGGAATTCCTGTTGTTAAAACTTCTGGTAAGTATTGTGAGGTCCGGGTTGAGAAGAGTGTTCGTGGTATTAGGCAGTATATTTCTGCGTTCAAGGTTGAAAATATTGTTGTTACCGAAGAATTTTTGGCTCAATTGATTCAGTCGCAGGAAAAAATTTGTGATGTTTACGGCAGGAAACGCGAAAAAATTGCTGTTGGGATTTATCCTTCGAGAAAAATTTCTTTTCCTGTAACTTTTAAGGCTGTTCAGCCTAAAAGTGTTAGGTTCACTCCTTTGGGAATGTTTGAAGATTTGAACTTGCAGGAAATTTTGGACAATCACCCAAAAGGTTTGGAGTATGGTAAAATTATTTCTGGATTCAAGAAGTATCCTTTGCTTGTTGATTCTTCTAGGAATGTTTTAAGTTTTCCTCCTATTATTAATTCTTCAGATCTTGGAGCCGTTGAGCCTGGTGTTGATGAATTATTTTTTGAAGTTACTGGTACTGATCATCAATTGGTTAATGTTGTCTCGTCTATTTTTGCTCACTCTTTTTCTATGAGGGGCGGGGTTATAATTCCCGGAAAAATATTTTTTGAGGGCAAAAAGGTTATTGCTCCTAAAATTGCGCCCGTTTCTTTTAAGCTTCCTGAGGACGTTATTGAGAGAACTCTAGGCAGGAGTTTTTCCGAAAAGGAAAAAAAGGATGCGTTTAGAAAAATGAGGCTGGATTATTCTGCCGGAAAGGTTTTGTTGCCTTCTTATCGCGCTGATGTAATACATCCTGTTGATCTTGTTGAGGACTTGGCGATATCTGCTGGTTATGATAATATTAAACCTTTGCCTATGACTACTTACACTGTTGGCGGAATGACTCCTTTGATGCCTTTGATTAATTCTTTGAGGTTTCTTTCTGTTGGTGCAGGCTTTCAGGAAACTTTTTCTCAGCTTCTTACTGGAGAGGAGATTATGAGTGATAGAATGGGATGCCCCGATTTTGGCTCTGTAAAAGTTAAGAATTATTCGAGTGCCAATTATTCTATGTTGAGGACTTGGATTATTCCTCAATTGTTGGAAATTCTTTCTAAGAATAAGCATAATGTTTATCCTCAAAAATTGTTTGAGGAAGGTGTTGTTGTTGTCAGGAATGATGATGATGTTAAAGAGTATGAGAGGATTGCTTTCGCTTCTAGTCATACTAATGTTGACTTTACCGAGCTGAAGCAGGTTTTCGACTTTATTTTTCGTGGTATTGGTGTCGTTCCTGTTTATGAGGAGTGTGAGCATAAGAGTTTTATTCAGGGCAGAGTTGCTAGCATTAGTGTTAATGGCACGAAAATAGCTTTTATTGGAGAGATTCACCCTCAAGTTTTGAGTTCTTTTGGTTTGGAACTGTCTGTTGTTGCTGCAGAGCTTAATATTACTTTGCTGTCTGAAGCTATGAATAAATAAAGTGTAGAAATCAGTATTTATTAGAATTTAACAACTTTGCGAGAACGATTTCTTTTTTGTTAAGTTTTTATTTCATCACTCATTTTTCTTCGCCTTTTCTGTGCTCTTTTTTCTCTTAATATTTTTAGGCTTTGTAGTTTTCTCTTTACTCTTAGTTGTTTTTATTGTGATATTCATTATTTTGAATGCTTGAATTACATCCTCATGGAGCGCGTTTTCTTTTATGTCAATTGTTTTTCCCAGTGGTTCTAAGTGTTGCTTGTTGCACTTTCTCCTTCTTGTTTCCCCGTCTATCATCACATGGTGTTCGTCTACGTGTTTTATTACTACACACTTTCCTCCGGAGTCTCTGCCAGCTATCTTTAAGCATAATGATCCTATCTCGAACATTTTATTCACCTGTTATTTGTTTAGCTATTTCTTGAGCTTTCTCAATCATTCTTGTTCTTGTGCATTTTGAGCACAGTACTCCGCCGTAAGGTCTTTCTGGTCTTCTTTCCGTTTTCGACATTTTTTGTATTTGTGATGGAAAACCTCTGACTGTTCCTTTAAGTGTTGTTCCGCAGTCTGCGCATTCTGCTTTGCCCGTTTTTCCTCTGCCGTAATGTATTGTTCTTCTTCCTCCAGGTAGTGTTATTCTTTTCCTCTTGAACGTTCTGTTCTTGTATCTGCCCCTCATATTGCGAAGGGCGAGCAGGTCGTTTATAAACATTACTACTATTATTTGTGTATGTTTTGTAGGGATTATGTTTCTGTGAAACACATAGCACTACATTTAAAAAAGATGCTTTAACCACTGTTTTATGCAGGACATTCAAGAATTCAGGTATGATCTTAAAATTCCTAGGGAGCGTGTCGCAGTTATTATTGGTAAGGATGGTTCTACAAAGAGGGCATTGGAATCTTTGACTACGACTAGGATTAATGTTGATTCTGATTCTGGGGAGATTGTTATTACTGGTTCTGATACTTTGCTTCTTTATCAGACTAGGGAGATTGTTCGAGCTATCGCTAGAGGTTTTAATCCTGATATTGCTCAGCAGTTAATAAAACAGGATTATAGTTTGGAAGTTTTGAACCTTCAGGATTATTCTAGGAATCCTAATGATTTAGAGAGGTTGAAGGGCAGGATTATTGGTCAGGATGGCAAGGCTCGCAGGACTATTGAGGAGCTTACTAAGACTAGTTTGTGTGTTTATGGTAAAACCATCAGTATTATAGGATATGTTGAGGATATTAGTGTTGCTAGGAGAGCTGTTGAATCATTGCTTGCGGGCAGTAGGCATGGAAACGTTTATAAAAAGATTGAAAGGCGCAACAGGTTTATGAAACGGCCGGTAACTTTTTAATGTAAATTATGGTTGTTTTATGTTGTGAAAAGAGAGGCGTTTGTAATATGAGTACTGTTGCTGAACAATTGGCTCAGAAGCAGAGGGATATTAGCGTTGCAGAATTTTTTGAGAGGAATCGCCACCTTCTTGGCTTTGATAATAAAAGAAAAGCTTTGTTAACAGTCGTGAAAGAGGCTGTTGATAATTCTATTGATGCTTGTGAGGAGGCCAAAATTTTGCCTGATATTTCTGTTGAGATTATTGATATGGGCAATGATCGTTTTAAAACCATTGTTGAGGATAATGGCCCGGGTATTGTGAAAAAAAATATTCCTAATGTTTTTGCTAAATTGTTGTATGGTTCTAAATTTCACAGGATGCTCCAACAGAGAGGCCAGCAGGGTATAGGTATTAGCGCGGCAGTGTTGTACGCTCAGCTTACTACTGGTCGTCCTGCTAGAATTACTTCTAAGACTGGCAAGGATGAGCCTGCTCATTATTATGAGCTTCATATTGATACTCAAAAAAATGTGCCACAAATAATTAAAGATGATGTTGTTGAATGGTCTGGCAAGGTTAGTGGTGTTAAAATAGAGCTTGATTTTGAGGCTATTTATCAGAAGGGCGATCAGAGTGTTGACGCGTATCTTCGTGAAACTGCTATTACTAATCCTCATGCTACTATAACTTATACTACTCCTAGGGCTGAACAATTTATTTTTCAGAGAGCTACTAGTACTCTTCCTCCGGAGGCTAGGGAGATTAAGCCTCACCCTTATGGTGTCGAGCATGGTATCATGCAGAAATTGTTGAGGAATACTCAGTCTAGGACTATGCAGCAATTTTTGACTACTGAATTTTCTAGGGTTAGCCCTTTTGTTGCTAAAGAGATTTTGGTGAAGTCTTCGATTCCTAATAATTCTAAGCCTTCAGATATTACTCATCCTCAGGTTGAGAAGATGATGTCCGCTATTCGTGATACTAAAATTATGGCTCCTCCTACTGATTGTATTGTTCCTATAGGCGCTGAATTGTTGGAGAAGGGTTTGAGGAAGGAGGTTAATGCCGAATTTTATACTTCTATTACTAGAGCTCCTGAAGTTTATAGGGGCATTCCTTTCGTCGTGGAGTGTGCTGTTGCTTTTGGTGGCGAGCAGCCCAAGGACGAATCTTCTAGATTGTTGAGGTATGCTAATAGGGTTCCTTTGTTGTACCAGCAGGGTAGTTGTGCTAGTTTTAAGGCTGTTGCTCAGACTAATTGGAAGCAGTATGGTATTCCTCAGACTAAGGGTTCTTTGCCTCAGGCTCCTTTAACTATTGTTGTTCATCTAGCTTCCGTTTGGCCTCCTTTCACTTCTGAGGCTAAGGAGGCTATTGCCCACTATCCTGAAATTATTAAGGAGATGAAACTCGCTATTCAAGAGGTTGCTCGAAGGCTTGCTCAATATGTTAGGAAGAAGGAGCGTGTTGGCGCCGAGGGTAAGAAGAGGAGTTATATTGAGACTTATCTTCCTCATGTTGCTAACGCTTTGAAAAATTTGTTGGGAATAAGCCAGAAAGAGGAGTCTGTTGTTTCTTCGAAGCTTAAAGAAATTCTTGAGAAGAAGAGGGGTGTTTTAGAAAAGTTTGATGTTGATAATCCTGAGTATGATGAAGAATTGGCAAGTGTAGGTAAGGATGAAATTGGCGCGGATGGTGAAGGTAATGAAGACTGATAATGGTTCTTTGGTTATTAAGAAGATTCGTGACGAGGCCGAGAATATATACAAGTCAGTTAAGAGTGGCAGGCTTCCAACTCTTACTACTCCTTTGCGTTCTTTGTCTAATGTTACTTATGACGAGAAGCATGGTTATTTCGAGCTTGCTGGCGGTAAAAAGTCTAGGACTTTGACTGCTAATACGATAAAAACTTTTGCTCAAACTTTGAGGATGATGGAGCTTTCAAAATTGCTTGTTGAGACTGATGATATGGCTACTAAGAGGGATGCTTATTATCAGAGTAAAAATTGGGGGGAGGCCAGGTTTTCTGAACAGCCCGAGAGTGATGCTGTTATGGATGATATTGAGGCGTTGTTTGGTTTTAATAGGGAGCAGTTGGGTTTTTATCCTGATGAGCGTGGTGGTGATGTTGCTGGAGCATTAACTGTTATTGATGAAGATATTGAGACTGGTAAGGAGATTAAGATTGATTGTACCAAGTTTGGTAGCGGTTCTTATAGCGTTCCTTCGAGTGTTGAGCAGTTGAAGTTTGAAACCAGGGCGGAATTTATTTTGGCTATTGAAACTCAGGGTATGTATTCTAGGCTTGTAAAGCACGCTTATTGGAAGAAGAAGAATTGTATTCTTGTAAGCATGGGAGGAGTTCCTACGAGAGCAACAAGACGTTTTATTAGACGGCTTGCTGATGATAAAAAAATTCCAGTGCTAGTTTTTGATGATGGAGATCCTTATGGTTGGCTAAACATTTATAGAACTCTAAAAGTTGGATCGGGCAATGCTGCACATTTGAACAAATATTTTTGCGTTCCACAAGCACACTTTATAGGAATCACCGCAAAAGATATCACTGAATACAAACTACCAACACACCCACTAAAAGATATAGATATAAAAAGGGTTGAAGATGGGTTAAAGAATGATCCTTTTGTAAAACATTACAAGGAGTGGCAGCAAGCGCTTCACGACATTATTAAATTGAAGAAGAGGGCGGAACAGCAGGCTTTGGCGGCTCATGGTTTGAATTATGTTATGAGTGATTATCTGCCTCAGAAATTGGAGAATCCTAAGAGCTGGTTGCCTTAATCATTTTTTTTGGAATTTCCAACTATTTCTTTGTGCACTTCTTCTTCTGTTATGTTCAATCCTATTTTTTTGAAATAGTTCGCAACATTTTTGCAGTCTCTTCTCAGCCATTCTTCAGCATTTGGGTCTTTGAACGTTGTGGCGTGTGATAAATCTATTAGCACCGGATTCTCGTCATAGTTTAGTATGTTGAATTGTGATAGGTCTGCGTGAACAAGCCCTGCGTCGTATAATTTTTTCATTTCTCTTAAAACTTTTTTGTAGAATTCTTCAGGATTTTTCGGTTTTTGAACGCTTAATTTTGGTGCTGGAGCTTCTCCTCCTATTAGTGACATTGCTAGAGTGTTGTTTGCGAACGCTTTGGGGTGTGGTACTCTTACTTCTCCTCTTATTGCTATCAACAAATTTTTGTATTCTCTTTTGCACCACTCAAATATTATTTTTCTTCTTTGGTGTCTTAATTCTAAAAATCTCGGGTCTGATTTTATGTATGAATACATTTTGTTGAAGTCTGCTGTTTGTAACCTGTATATTTTTACTGCAACTTTCTCGTTGCCCTTTTTTGCTGTGAAAACGTTAGATTCTTTTCCTATACTTAACGGGCTTTCTAAACCGTCTATAACACCTTTAGTTATTAGCGAGTGTATTGTTCTTTCTGTGAAAATGTCGAACACGTCGTTGAGAGTTTTCCATATTTCTTTTTGAGGCTTTCTCAAATTTCCACCTCTCTACTTGACAGGTATCTCCACTCTCCTCTTTTCAAATTTTTTAGAGTTATATTGCCTATTCTTACTCGCAGTAGCATTAATACTTTGTTGTTTAATTCCTCAAATATTCTTTTAACTATGTGTTTTCTTCCTTCATGAATAGTTATCTCCCATATATAGTGTGTTCTTTTTTTCGCTTTTATCTCAACTGGTCTTCCATCTATAAACATTTTTTGTGGGGCTCTGTCAAGCCTGTTTTTTAGTTTTACGACGTAAGTTTTTGAAGTTTCATGTTTCGGATGGGCGATTTTTGTCGCCCACAACCCGTCATTTGTTAACACTAGTAGTCCTTCGGCGTCTAAATCAAGTCTTCCCGCTATGAATATTCTTTCCTCTACATCTATGTAGTCTAGTGCGCATGGCAGCCCTCTTTCTCTCACTATTGATGATATTACTCCTTTGGGCTTGTAGAACGCTATGTATACCGAGTGCTCTTTACTTATTTTCTCCCCATCTAATAATACTTCATCCTTCTCTCCAACCTTTTGTCCGAGTTTTGCTTCCCTGCCATTTATGGTTACCCTGCCGCTTCTTATCAAATCTTCGCTTTTTCTTCTGGATGCTACTCCGCACAATGCTAAATATTGGTTTATTCTTGTTAGTTGATAGTCATTCATGAATTTTTTGTGTTTATGGAACTATAATAATCTTTCTTCTTGTATTTCTAATAATAGAAATGTTTAAATAGTAACTTCCAGTTATTATATGATAACTGGAGAGTACTATGATAAACCTGACTTCCAAAGAACGAGAAGCGTTGCTTATTTTGTTCAAAGATTATTCTGCATTTTATAATGCAAATTCTATAAGCAAAATTCTTAAAATTAGTCATGTAGGAGCACAAAAATTACTCAAAAGGCTTTTCGAATCAAACATAGTTATAAAAAGGACTATTGGAAAATCAATAATCTATAAAATAAACTTTGATGACACGTACACAATTCAACTTTTAATTTTTCTCCTTGCAGATGAAGCGAATAATTTCAAGCGTTGGAAAGAAGAGTTTAAAGAACTTTTTGTGGGCAATCGCATTGTGGCATTGTTTGGCTCTGCGGTTAAAGATTATTCTAGTGCTCGTGATATTGATGTGCTTATTGTAATGGACAATAAAAACATCAAAGAAGTAAACAGCATAATAGAAAAGAAAGGGCATATTCTTCCCAAAAAAATTCACGTTATTAAATTGACCTGTAAAGATTTGTTGGAAAATGTAAAAAATAAGAATGAGGCAATTATTAATATTATAAAAAATGCAGTTGTTTTATGCGGGCAGAACAAATACGTTGAGGTTTTAAAAAATGTCGCAAGCTTCTGAACATGTTGAATGGTGCTTAAATAAAGCGCAGAAAGAAATTGAAGACTGTAAAAATCTGGACAAGAGACTGAAACATAGGGGGCTTTTGAAGGTGGGATTAAGAATTGTTGATGCAAAAAAACATTTAGTCAAAGCAGAGCACAATCTTGAAGGTATTGATAAGTTTAGTGAAATAGGTTTTTCTGACTGGTCTGCGTCCGCAGGATTTTATTGTGTTTATCATTGTTTCTTAGCCATCGCCGCAAAGTTTGGTTATGAATCTTCTAATCAGACGTGCACAATTTCTTTAATAAGATTTCTTAAGGAGCAAAATAAAATTGATATTGATGAAAAATTTATAGAATTGTTAGAATATTCTGATGTTGAAGACGAAACGCTTCATGTTATAACCCTCAGAGAAGAATATACTTACGGCACACAAACCTCTTTGAAAGATGGGCCAAAAATGAATAGATTGAAAAACCTGTGCAAAAATATTATCGATATTACTAAAGAAATAGTTCATAAATGAATCGGTGATGAATCTATGACTCATAAAGATATTATTTTGAAGAAAAATTCTGTTATTGTTTCGATGGCTGAAAGACTTGGCTTTCTTGTTGAGGAGTCTTCAAAAATGGGCGTTTTTCAAGCTGGTGAGGATGTTCGCGCGCTCGTGGAGAGGAGGGGCGTTAAAGGCATTTACGATTTTGAATACATCGAGCCTCGTGACTCTTTGCATTATAGAAGGTCTGGTCTTAATCATGTTATTTGTGTTATTATGAGCAAAAAAAATATTTTTTGGGTTATTAACATTAGGGCCATTATAGAAACTTCTGGCAGGCAGAGGGCCGTGCTTATTGGTCGTGTCAGACAGAATATCTCTTTGTGTAGAAAATACAAAGTTCAAATGCGTGCAGGTAGTTTTGCTGAATCTTCAGAGCATTTGCGCTCTTTGCATGATGTTGAGGCATTGCTGAAAGTTTTAGGAATGAGAGATGTTGAAGTCAAGAATTTGTGGAAGTGGTGAGTGCCGTGCTTGTCTTGTGTAATTCAGTGTTAAAAATGTCAAAAGCGTTTTGACATCAAAATATCATAACTTACTCAAGTTTTGATATTGTGATATCGAAACATTTATATAGTTGTGATATCTCGTTATCAATTCATGGATTGGAATTCCGTTGTTAGCCAAAACCCCTGGTGGAGTGACATCCTTGAAATTGAGAAGGATGCTCAAGTTAGTTATGCTGTCAATAAAAAACATTTATTCATTCCAAAATTTGTAGAAGGCAATCACTTAATTCTTGGTCCCAGACAAACTGGAAAAACCACTTATTTGAAGCTTTGCATTAAAGAACTCTTAGATAAAAAAGTTCCTGCAACGCATTGTTTATACTTTGTTTGTAATCTTGTTATGAATTATCAGGATATTATTGATATAGTTTCTTTGTTCAAAAAATCCGGAGGAAAATATATTTTTCTCGACGAGATAAGTTTTGTTAATAATTGGGAAAGATCTGTGAAACAAATTTTGGAAATTAAATATCTTAATGAAGGAATGAATTTTTATTTTACTGGTTCTACAACTTTGGAGCTTCAAAAAGAGAGATTTCCTGGCAGACCGATAAAAATAAAAGAGTTTTTACCTCTTGATTTCAAGAATTTTTGTGTTGTTTTCGGAAGCAGTTCTTTGAAGAAAACAATTTCTTTTCATAGTAATATTAAAAATATGGTTAGGAGTGCCCCAAAACTTCTTCCCAACATTACAGAAATCAGCAAGCTATTCGATTTTTACATTCATTGCGGCGGATTTTTGCGTGCAGCTTATGAATTAATTGAAGAAGGAAAAATACGGGATGAAACTTTTCAAATATATTGGGAATGGATTGCTGGGGATATTTCAAGCATTGGTCTTAGTGAGCGCACCTTAAGTGCGGTTCTGAAAGGTGTTGTTAAAATGTACTCTTCATCATTTTCTTTAAGTGCTCTTGCCAAAGAAGTTGAAATCCCCTCGCACATAACTGTTCGTGATTATTTGGAAGTTCTTGAAAGTTTGTACGTTTTAAGAAGTTATTGGAAGGAGTATGATAAAACCCCTTTTTTTAGAAAAGAAAGAAAAGTTTACTTTATAGACCCATTTATTTTTCATATTGCATCACTAAAAACTTTGGGACTCGCCGAAAAAAAACAGGAAAACGTTCCTAAGATTGTTGAGGGTATTGTTGGAGAATGCTTGAGAAGAAAAAATCTTGGCGTTAAATTCTTAAGAAGTTCTAAAGAGCTGGACTTTGTTAGTGAGGGCGTGGGCATAGAAGTTAAATGGCAGGAAAGCGTTTCAACAAAAGACTTTCCAAAAATAGATCTTCTACAAAAATTTATATTATCAAAAAATGATGTAAATCTTGAAGGAAAAGTGAAAATTATTCCTGTTGCATTGTTCGCGCTTTTGGCATGATGTTGAGGCATTGCTGAAAGTTTTAGGAATGAGAGATATAGAAGTTAAAAAATTATGGAATTGGTAGTTATTGTGCTTTTGTTTCACAACTTTTTCTGCTATCATCGTTCAGAATGTTTGAACATAGTGATGAATCATACTTCATAAATGCCAGGTCACTCCACGTCGTATCATAACAGAATTCTTCAGAGTCACTTTTTTCTCCTGCAAGAATTTTACAATCTCTGTCGCTAAAAGAGTCATCTTCAACACTTTTATTCCTTAAGCACAATGCTGGATTTTTTAGAACTTCCGCTTTACAAGTGCCACTCGTACCACAAAAATTTATATTTCCTGTTATTGTGCCTTTGCAATAATCTTTTTTCACTCCTTCGTATCCTTCACAAAAACTGGAATTTCCAAGAATTTTGGCTTTGCACATTTCCGGGTCAAAACTATTATCGCACAATTTTGGATTATTCTTCTGTATTGCTTCAACGTGAGATTCTGCTCGTTGCATGTTTAAACATTCATTATATTTTATTTCAAAATCTGTAATGGGGGTGTTTGAATTTTTGAATATTCCCGCAACTAGAATAATTCCAAATATGAGAATCAGCACTCCAACAAATTCTATAACTTTTTTCATTTTTTTGTCTCTTTTTTCCTAGGACTATACATAATCAAGTTTTTAAACCTTTCTAGGCAAACATTTAAAAATAAACTAATCACTTATGAATGAATATTATTAAAAAAGAGGTTGTGATATGGGCAAGTTCATTAAGAGAGCAGTCTTGATATTTAGTATAATCATACTTTTATGTTTTTTCTCCTTGGCGGGTTCCGCTGAAGAATCTTTTAGTATATACGCAGATTATATATCAGAGTATAGTGTTGGGGGAAGTTGTTGGGGAAAGTCAGGATTTTTTACTGTTGGAAGAAATGCCTGCACGGGCGATAATAGGTATGGATCTTTAGATGTAACTTTTTCTGATGCGCCCATAGAAGTTATCAATTTGAGAGTAAAAGCATATACTGATGATCCGTGTAAAGAAAAATCAAGATATGCCAATATCCACATTTATTTTCCCAATAATGGGGGCGAAGTATTCACAGAAGATTGGGGTAGAGGTTCATATTATGGGTGGCATTCATTAGACTTGCCTTTGAGTAGTATCAGTGCTACAAATGCCCGGTTCATGTCAGAACTAGGTGATGCGACATCTATGAGCTTGAATGATGTATCATTTCGATTAAGAAAAACCATTTCTCCAAGCTCATTAAATCCTAAAAAGGCAAAGATATCTATCAATGATAATGCACTATTTCTAGGAACAGTTAGGGACTTAATGATTCCAAGAACTGATTATTACACTGGTGGAACTATCTGTCAAAACTCTGGCAGTACCGGTTCTCCCGGAGCCATTAGTGCTATAAACTCTAAAGATCATAATATTCAATGGCTTAACTCTTCTAACCCTAAGGTTATGGTCTGGTTTTCTTCTAAAACTCCTGTTTCTTATCCTTCTGTTGATTGGTTTTATACTTTTGAGCCTTCTAGTATTATTACTGATAGGGGTTCTGATCTTAAGGCTGGTGGTAAGCTTGTTGATTCTAGTGGTAATGCTTTGCTTGATGACAAGGTTTATGTTTATTCTTGTCTTGATAGTGATTTGAATAGGGTTTGCGATTTTTTGGATGATAGGGATTTTTGGAAGAATTCTTGTGAGAACGCTCAAACTGCTCCTGGAGCTTCAATTACTAAGACTGGTTTTGTTTTTAACGATTTAGTAACTTTTGGTAGTGGTTGTTGTGGTGATGATGGCTCTCTTGATTGTAATACTAATGAGGTTGTGAATAATAAAAGGTTGTTTTGTGATAACGTTGTTCAGCTCGATGGTTCTAAAAAGTGGGAGTGGGTTGAGTCCGTTAACGGTACTGTTTATAAGAGTTCTTGCTTTTTCGATAACCAAATACTTCTTAATGGTTCTGATAGGTTGATGTGCGGCGTTCCTGATGTGAGCAAGGAGTTGTTATCAAAATTTGATATCGCTGTTTTCGGCGTTAAGTCTTTAAGCGTTACTGCTGGTTCTGTTAATCCTTCTATTACTTTTTCTGGAACCTCTACCGAAACTAAAACTTATACTTTTCCAACTCCTAAATCTTGCACTTCTCTGATTTTGAACATTGACGCTGTTGGTTCGCATTCTTCCCCTCTGTTTTATAGCGCCGCCGTTAGTTTTGTTGGTGATTCTTCGGGTTCAAAAAATTTACCCGCGGTTATGCGTCCTGATGATGATGGTGATGGTACTGCTGAATATGTTGTTGATTCATCAAGTATTCCTGCAGGCAATTTTGTAAATTCTGTTTCTTTAACTCTTAGTTCTGGTGCTTCCTGGACAGGTATTGAGTGTTTTAACGCCAGAGCCGTTCCCGTGAAGAGAGTTATCAAAACCGCAGATCTGAAACCCGGCGTTGTTGATAGTAATCAGTTAGTGATTTCTTCGACTACTATTCCTGGTGCTGAGAGTTATGTTTTAATTCCTTTATCAAAAAATGTTTTATTGTCAACAAATCCTATAACTAAAAATGCCTATGGAAGTGTTGATTATATTCCTGGTAATATTATTACTTCTTCACAACTTTCCGGTGGAGTGTCCTCGCCCGTTTATCTTTATGTTCCTTCACCTTCAGAAGCGGAGAATATTAAGCGCGCAGAGCTTTCAAGAATTACTCCTTTCACTGCAAAGATTACAGCTCCTGAACTAAATAATTTGGTTCTCGCGGATATTAGTGATATTGCTAGGGCTATTGATGGAGTTTCTCCAAAACATATTGATAAAAATGTTGAGCTCAAGATTACTTATTCTTTAACGTCTTCACTTCCTGTTAGTCCTTCAACGATTACTAGTTTGGAGTTTAAGGGCAAGGGTTCATCTTTTGATTATTCTGGTGGTATTATTCCTCCAATCATTGCAACCGTTAATGGTAATGGTATTGGTATGACCGTCTCTGGTTCTGAAGCGACTGTTGCCTCTCCAGTCAGGTGTTCGGCTCTTAATGTTAAGCTTGATTGGCCAACGATATCTGTAACCCAAAAAGATAGTCAAGGCGATGATTATACATTTAGTGAGAAAGTTCCTATAGCTTTTACTGTCATAAAGAACGATGCGGGTGCAGTAATTGCGCGCGTGGAACATCTTTCCGTCCCTATTCAAGGATGGGATTACAGTAATTATGACTATTCAGATTTTCTTAAAATTTCTGATGCAGGATATTTGGGCCTTTATGATGGGCAAATAGTTTCCATTGATATTCCTTCAGAAAAGAGTTCTAACACTCAAAAGTTTTTTGTTGAGAATCATCACACCTCAAGTACTGGCACTTCTGGAGACGAGACTGTTTTTGGGTATTCAGATTATGCTTCGTCTTCATCTGTTGTCTGCATTCCTGAAATTCCTGTAACTCTAACCACAAAATCAGAATTTTTTGTTGATGGTGCATCTCAAGGCGCCGTGACTCGTTCTGTTGATAATTTGTTGGAATTTCCCGGAGCGGTATCTTCATTTGAGAAGTCTGTAACTCCTCCAGTTCCTTCCAGTTTGAGAGTTACTGTTACTTCTGGCGATGTTCTTACGGGTTTGTCTAGTTCTAATATTGGTTCTGACATTTTTATTTCTGACCCCATTTCTTTCGATAAATTGTTTGTTCAAACAAAGCAGGACGCTGTTACTTCAGCTCTTAGTGGCAGTGATAAAATTTTGAAAATTCCTGAAACTTTCAAAAAAGTTACCGTTTTTAATTCTGGCAAGTCTCACGATTTTGTTTGTACTTCTAAAAGCGTTAATGATAATTCTTTGACAGGTTTATGGATTAGGGAGTGTGCTATGGTTGATGGTGGTGGCAGTTCTGGTTTCGCGTCACTATCACCTAAATCTTTGACTAAAAATATTGATGGTTCTCTTGTTGGTAAGTCTTCTTCTGAAAAGCTTTACGAGATTCCTTCGCTTACATTTTCTAATGTTGGTACTTTCCATAGTTCTTGTAGTCCTAATTGTGATCTTGTTGTCAAGGATGGTTTTAATGCTCCTTTCTTGCAGGGTGATGGTTTGATTTCTTTGAGGGTTGTTCTTAACGGTTTGGAAAAAATTGGTGGTGGTCGTGGCGGTTCCTTGACTGCCACTGATTGGTCTGATTTTGTTGGAACTTTAACATTTTTATCTTACAACAATGGCGCGTCTTCAGCAAAAATATGGTTTGAGAAGCCTTCGGCTACTGGTGGCGGTGTTATTAAGTGCTCTTTGAATGATGGAACTAAAAGTTCTCCCGTAGAAGTTTCTCAGCCTTGGAATATTGAGAATTCTTTTACTGTAGGTTTTTCTTGGGGAGCGCTTAATGCCGAGTGCTTGTTGAATGGTGTTGTTGTTGAGAAATCTTTTGCCTCAAAGCTGGGGCCTCTGCAACTTTTCCAGTTCGCGGTTCCCGGACAAAAATTTTCTATTGGAGGAATTCTTAGTAGTACTTCTATTGATGATAATTACAAATATTCTTTTGATTACTACATTGATTTCTACTCTTCAAGAAATTCTGAGGAGTTGTACTGTTCACCTTTTGGCAGGTGGTCTTCAGAGCTTGACTCTTTGTCTCTTAATAACAAGTTTGCGTGCGCAGAGATTAAGAAGTCTTCACAATTTTTGACTTCTAGAGATTTGGATATTGGTACTGTTGATAGTGGTAATGATAGAAAGTTTGTCTGGACTGGTTCTAAATGTTGCGGTGAGTGGGGTCAAATGCCAGAGTTTTATAATGATAGATTGCCTTTGTCTTCTAACAAGCCCGACGTTAATGCCTTTTATCAAGGAAAAGTTGATGAAGATTCCGGTGGTTGTTGGAATTCTACTTTTGTTGCTTCTGGAACTTCTCAATTGTGGGGGAAAATTTCTATTGATGATAATACTAGACCTTCGCTTTTGGGCGGCGCTGTTGCAAACATTAATGGACAATTTGTTGGTTGTGATATTAAGGATTCTGGCATTCTATCATTAACAGCTGGTAACGCGAATATGCGAACTTCTGAGAATTTGGTTGCTGGTTATCCTGCGTGCTCCATGCTTAATGCTTCTTTGCATACTTCTGTGTCTTCTAATCCTTTGAAGCAGTATGCCTTGTGCCAGCCTGGTGGCAGTGGTAATGGCAAATGGAACATTTTCAATATTCCTCAAGACCCTTTAGATGTTTCTAATCCTGTTCGTGGTTTTGATGGTTCTAATCCTCAAATTGTTGGCTTGGTTCCCGTAATGGTTAAATTGTTGAGTGATAATTCTGTTAAAGAATTGAGTAATTCTCCGTCTACTGGAAAATTTTCTAAAGATTCTGTTATTGGTGAAGAATTGTTTAATCTTAGTTATTTTGAGAGCGTTAATAAAAATTATTATTCTGCTACTGGTTGTTGTGTTAAGGGTTATTGTTGGAATGGTAACTCTTGTGTTTCCGACCAGAAAAATGATGCTTCATTGAGTCTTACTAAAGAAAAGTATCGTTGCGAGACTGCTGCCAATGGTGATGGTGTTTGGACTGAGATAACTCCTAAAACTTCTCCTGATTTTGGCAGTACTGGTTTTTGTCCTAAGGCAGAGCATTGTTTTGCTAAGACTCCTTCTGGTGGTTCTGTTGTTGGTAATAGAACTTCTTGGTATGAGAGTTCTGATTCTTGGAATAAGTTTTGGTGCGCGAATTCTGGAACTTTCATAAGTTTTCATAGTTCTACCTCTTCGAATCCTCCTAGAAGGGATGCGTTTTGCGATAATGGTGCGTGGACTTCTAGGGCTACGTATTTATCGTCAGCTTTGTATGATTTTGTGAAAAGTTCTAATGATTATGAATTGTTTTGTGGTAGCGTTAAGGATGTTAAGTCTGTTAGTGGTGTTAGCGCGGCCATTGGATCTATGGGTGTTGATAATTCTTGTAAGCCTGTTGATGGTGATTCTTCTAGACCCGATAATTGTATATCTACTATGTGCGTTTTGAAGCGTCCTAACCTTCCCGTTATTATCGGTGCGGTTCTCAACGTTCCCATTAATAAGAGCACTACTGATAATAGTGCCACTTTTTTGAAATCTTTGGGCAGTACTAATAATAATGAGTGCTTGTCCATCATATCTCAATCTCGTGATGAATTTATGAAATGCTCTAATGTTGGTACTAAAACTTTGTATTATAATCCTGTTAAACAGCTTGCAATATTTTCTGTTGATAGTTCGATTACTAAACCTTCTTCATCAAAGAGCATTAATGATTTGTTTTTGAGTCAGTCAAACACCAACATTTTTAATTCTGCCGTTGGTAGCCCCGCAGAGAACGCTCTTTATTCCACAACTGTTTATCAGGATATTAATGGTTTGTCAGTTCCTTCAACAACTAAGGATTCTTCATCAAAACCTCTTTATTCTAGGGCTGATTATTCTAAAGTTTTCTTGGCTAAGAGTTCTACAACTTCTGGAGCTAGTATTGTTTACGCAATACTTTTTGAAGATGTGTATATAGGAGTGCCTTCTGGTGGAACTCCTCGAAGTTCTTTTTTTGCAGTTTACGAAAATGCGCATCCTCAAATTAAGGAAAATCTTGATAGATATAAGTCTGTTCTTGGCGTTTATAATTCTGGCAGTAATTATTATGTTGTAGCTTCTGAAGTCAACAAATTTTCTACTGCTGACACTTCTTGGAAGGATTTGACTACAAAGCTTAGACTTATTGGAGGTTCTTAGTTTATGATTTTTTTCCCCTATCGCAATTTTGTCAAGGCGCAAATTTCTGTTTTCATACTTATCGGTCTTGTTCTTGTAGCAACTATTTCTGTTGGCATTTACATTACTGGAACTATTAAGAGTGTTGAAAATAAAAATGTTCAGGGTTTGGACTCTGTGGAGTCTTACGTTAGTGCTTGCTTTCAGGGTTTGTTGGAGAGTGCTGTAGAATTATCTTTGGCTCAGGGAGGCAGTATTAATCCTCAGAATTATTTGTCTTTTGAGTCTAGAAATATTGGTTATGGTATTAGGAGATTGTCTGATGATTACACCGCTGGAGGTTTTAAAGTTTTTTACAAATCTCCTCCTGAATTTCCTTGGATTGATTTTCCTAACACTCCTGGAACTTCAAATCTTGTGGATTTGACAAAAAAATATAAGATTGGTGAGGTTGTTCTACCTTCTAATGATTCTGTTATTAACGATTTAAAAAATTATGTGTCTGGAAAGTCTACTAATTGTTTAAATTTTGACAAGTTTTCTTCAGAAGGTATATCTGTTACAGCAACTGTTCCATCGTTTAGCATATTTTTGAATCCTTCGGATGTTCAGTTGGTTGTTGATATTATTGTTGAAGCATCAAAATTGGGCGACGTCAAAAAATCTGATTCTTTTACTTTGTCTGTTCCTGTAAGACTTGCTGGTTTGTTGCAGGCCGCGTTTCAGATAGCTTCTGATGACGCGGAAATTATTACTTTTAGTCCTGATGGCAAGGAAACTTCTGTTGTTATTGGTGGTATTACTCAAAAGTTTTCTTCAAGCGTTATAAGAAATCCCGTATCAGCAAATCGTGGCGATGATATTGTTGAGATTAGGGATTCTGAGAGGCCTTATCGTGGTGATATCGTAAAGTTTAGGTTTGCTAGGCAGAACAGGCATCCTGCTTTAGTCAAGACGGACTTGTCTTTTTTTGATGGCAAAAGATTTGAGAATGGTTATAAAATATTTGTTCAAAATGCGCAGATTACCGCTACCGGAAAGTATTATGTTGGTAGCGGGGTATCTACTCAAACTGTTACAACCCCTTTAAATCCTATAACTTTGTATTATCACGACCCTGATGAGGATGTTGTTAATTTTGGTATTGTTTCTAACACTCCTTCAACTCCTGCGATTCAGAACACTTTGACATTGATTACTAGCACTACCAAATTTTCCGTTGTTGCATCTGATGGTGATTTGTATGATTATCAGGAGAGGACGGTGACTGTTCAATGAGTAAAAGAATAATAATCATTGCTCTAATATTGTTTATCGCAATATTTGTTAACACTGAAAATGTTTCTGCCGAAACTCTCGCTGTTTGTTGCGCTCCAACTCCTCACACTTATTCTGCTGGAGAAGTTTGCCCTGCTGGGAAGTATCAGGAAATAAATAGTGCTTCTGATGCGTTTAAAACTCCTGAGGAATTGTGTAGAGTCGTTGCCACAACTCCTACTACTAATATTGTTAATTGTCAGAGTAATAGGGATCCTGTAAAAAATCTTGATGGCAGGGTTGTCAAGGGTTCTAGAAATATTCAGTTGTCTTGGACTTCTACTTGTCAGCCGTTAAAATTCGAGTTGAAACGTTTCAAAATTGATAGTAATGGAGTTCCTGAATCTCAGCCTTCAAAAACTGTTACTGTTCCTAGAGGTGTTACTGCTTATACTGATACTGGTCTGACTTTTCAAAAAGTTGGCGATACTAAGTATGAGTTTAGGGTTACCGCAATTTATGCTGGCACTCAAAACAACGAGGTTTCATCGACTACTGAGAAAAAGGTTGTTTCTCTAGGAAATATTGAGTGTTTGGGCAGAGGCACTGAAACTTTTTGTATTAATCCATCATTTTATACACAGTCATCTTTACAGAGCGAAACGCCTGCGAGTTTTTCTGATCGTGTTAGAAAAGCTTTTCAATGCCCTGGTGATGATAATAATCTTAAAAATATTCCTATAAATCCTTCATGTACTCCTCAGCAATTGTGCGTTATTGATGATTCTAGAAGTCCTGTTTGTTCTATTGATGGTGAGTGTGAACAGGAAGACTTTTTTGGTCTTTTCACTACTAAAAATTCTTGTTTGAAAAATTCTCAGGGAGTTCCTAAATCTTGTTTTTATGATAAGTCTGAAACTTTGCTTAACAAGTGTTATTCTTGTTCTTCAACTATGAAGTGTTATGATTATAAAACTCGCGATGCGTGTTCTACTGATTCATGCCAGGTTGGTGGCAGGCCTCCTAGGTGTTCTTGGAATGATGTTGCAGGATTGGGCTTTTTAGGTATCGGTGTTTGTGTTGAGAAAGATGCTGATAATTGTCTCTTTTGTGGTACTAAAAGAACTGCTCTTGATGCTCCTAATGAGGAGGCGTTCAACGATATTTTTGATGTTTGTACGGAGCCTTTAAGCAATGCTTTAAGCTTGTCTGGAGTTCAATGTTTGTATACTGATGGTGGTACAGCTTCTTGTAATGATTGGAGCTGCACTAATTTTACTCAGCTTGGCAGCAGTCCTACTGATATAAAGCAGAAATGTATAGGCGGCGCGAACCCTTCAGTTCCTTCACTTGATATTTCTAATAATATTGTTGGGCGTTCTGATAATGCTTGCGGCATTCCTGTTTGCAGGTATGATTCTGGTTCTGTAAAATCAAAATCTTGCTTCAAGGATGCTGATGGTGATGGTGCTCGTGATTGCAACTTTTTTAATGATGATGGTACTGAAAATGTTCAAAAAAATTCTGATTGCGAGAAAGATTATTTTTCTCCGAATGTTTCTATAACAAGGTCTCCTTCTAGGGATAAACTGCTTATAGAATTGTATGATAAAAAATTAAAATTGTTTGATGAGGAGCCCGTAGAAATTGATTCTTATGATGTTGATGATCCTTTATACCCCGGGTGTCCTGAAACCTTTAAAGAATCTACTACCAGTATTTGTGTTTTAAATCCTGTTGATAATTCTTGCAATTATAAGAACACTCGTTGTAATTATGTATACATATATGATGACAAAATTATATTCGAGGATAACTCTACTTTGCAGTTGGAAACCGGAGTTAACACATTAAAGTTTTTTTCTACTGACTGGGCTAAAAACAAAGGTGTAGTTCAGGAAACGTTTGTTGTTGGTTGTAAAGGTTGTGAGAATGCTTCACTTAAAAATTTTGTAGTTAGTCCAGCGATTCGTGTTGAAAATGTTGACGTTTTGCCGGAGTATGGTTTGTGGTATACTAACAAGAAAAATGCTGTTTTATCACTACGATTTTTGGAGCTTCCCAATAAGATTGTTCCTTCAATAGTACTATTCGAGGCGAATATATTAAACGCTTCAGATCCTTCGCTTAAAGAGTTGTATAAATATTCTGTTAGTGGTGAGAGCAGGTATACTCACTCTTTTAACCTTCTTGATGCCAACCTTCCTGATGGTGAATACATATTATCTTTCAAAGGTCAGGATTCTTTGTATGGCAAACCTATACAAAAAGATGCCGAACTAAAATTCATCCTCGACACCACTCCTCCAAATCTTACTAACAGTGATTCTATTTACTCTGATGGTGGTAGTGCTTCACTAATTTTTGACGAGTTTGTATATTTAAAAAATGTTTCTTTGTCCTGGAAGGGCCATACGGGTCTTGTTGCTAAGTGTGGTATTGCTTTTGATGTCGTTAATATTTCAAGCTCCACAAATCCAATGTTCTTGTCAACTGACGACCCCGCGAATACTTCTTGGTCTTCAGTTGTTGATGATGGTAGTTCTATTGATGGTATTAGGTGGTTGAATGTTTCAATAACAGACAAAGCAAATAATTCTGCTTTTTTCAAATTAAATTTTACTATTGAGAAAGTCGGGCCTATTATGGCTGTTATAGCTCCTCCTTATTGTGTTACAGATAAACAAATTTTTACATTGCAAGTCCAAACTTTGCAGCCTGTAGAATCGTGTGTTTATTATACTGATAGTGTTGATGAGGATGCAACTCTTGCAGGTTATGATAATATTCCCGGATTGACTAGGAAGAGTGATTCTTTGTTTGAAACTATTTTGGACTTTCAAAAGATTACCGGCAAAAAATTGTTTAAGGGTGAGACTAAGGATATTGCTATTGCTTGCAGGAATATTGCTAAGAATATAGTAACAACTCAGCGTTTCAAGCTTAGATTTTTTGATGGTCCTCCAAAAATTGTTAAAGTGTTCGCGCATCCTAGCCCTATAACCGAACCTACAATTATTAACAGGGTTCCGGTTTATAACACGTCATTAAATGTTCAAACTACTGACGAAACCTTTTGCAAGTATGATTCTTCAGTTAGTGTTTATGAATCTATGGACGGAGAATTTTTTGGCTGGCTTTTGGAGCCTCGTATTTCTCATACTGAGGAATACATTGTTGATAGGGATCATCAGAGTTATAATGTTAATATTCAGTGCACTAATCCAAGTCAAACTTCTAAGAGTGATTTGAAAAATATTGCTTTCAAGGTTGAAACTAATATTGATCTGAATTTTTCTTTTGTTGCGCCCGTTCAGAATTCTTTTATTAATATAGCAAGTCCCAGAGTTAGCGTTATTACGAATAAGGGCGCTCTTTGTTATCATTCTTTGGACAACTCTCCTCTAGTTATGTTTTCGTCTGATGACTCTTTGGGCCCCGGAGAAACTTCTTATGATCACTGGGACGAATTTAGTGATATTGTTGATGGCAATCATACTGTTATTGTTGAGTGCAGAAAGCCCGGTTTTTCCCAGATTGCTAGAAATTCTAGAAAGTTTACTATAGATACAACTTCTCCATTAATCAACAGTGTTAATATTTCTTCTTCCCCTAACAAAACAGGCACTTATTTTGATAAGTCTAGATTGATTGTTAGGGTTTCTGGTTTTGATAATGGTTCTGGTATTTCTAGGATGTTTTACAAATTGGAAGATGATTCTTCCAACATAGTCGTTGATTGTTCTCCTGAAAAGTTTGCGAGCGGCAGGTGTGTTCACTCTCAGGAATTTAATAAGGAGTGGGTTTTCAACACTGATCATAATGGTAAAAACATTAATCTAACTAATGGTGATAGTTACAAAGTAACCGCGTGGCTTCAGGATAAGACTGGTCTTCAAAGCTCTCCCCTTACTTCTTCTCCTATAAAGATTGATATTGCTTCAATTCCTCAATTGTGCAGGAATGGTTTGCAGGATGTTGGAGAGTCTGGTGTTGATTGCGGCGGGCAGTGTGGTGCGTGTTCTATAAACCAGTCTTGTATTCAGCAGAGGGATTGTTCTGGTGGTTTGTCCTGCACTAATAATACTTGTTCTGGTGCTAGTTGTACTAATGGTAAGAAGGATGGTTTGGAGTCTGGTGTTGATTGTGGCGGTTCTTGCAGTAATCAATGCGATTTGGGTGGCGGGTGTATTAGCACTACTGATTGTAATACTAATCTTGTTTGCTTGAATACTGGTACTTGTGAGATTCCCGGACCTTGCGAGAATAATGAGCGTGATCCTGGAGAGCCTGATGTTGATTGTGGTACTATGTGTTCTAAAAAGTGCGATTTGTTCCAGTCTTGCTTCCAAAAAGAGGATTGTTCTGATGGTTTGGAGTGTACTAGTGGTTCTTGTTCTACTACTGATAGACCTATTGATGATACTGGCGGTTTTGATGATGATGATTGGAGTGTTGACGGTGATGATGGTGATTCTGGCGTTAGTGGTAGTAGCATCGTTGGTGGTAAGGGTAAATCTATACTTTTGTGGATTATCATTCTTTTAGTTCTTGTGGCTGGTGGTTGGTATTTGTATACCAACTTTTCAGGCAAGCATGTTAAGAAATCTCCGCAATTATTTTCTAGACCTTCATTTATTCCTAAGATTAGAATGCCTTTGGGTAAACAACAGCCAGTTAATCGTCCAACTACTTCCGGCAGTCCTTTAACTTCTCAGCGTTCTTCGTTTGTTCAACGGCAAGTGGCGCCTCAGAAAGTTCAGCAAGCAAAAATTTCTCAAGTAAATACTCAAAATCAGCAGATTGTTAAAAAGTTAGAGTCTCAGAAGCAGGAGTCTAAACAGTTGAGTGCTCTTGAAAAGTTGAGGTCTCTTAAAACTTTTTCAAAGAACGATGAATCAAAATTTGTTAAGGATGATTATGTTGAGCTTGGTCAGTCTAAGAAAAAGTCTAAAAGTTCTGGTCTTTCTGCTTTGAGGGAGGTTGCAAAAAAATGAGTTCTTTCGTTGTTGCATCAAAAAAGTCTCAGACTGTCAGCGAGATGTTCGTCATCATAGTTGCTGCTTTCGTTTTAATAATTATTATTTTGTGGGGTTCCAGAGCTATCAAGTCTTTCACTGAGCGCACTGATGATGCAAAGCTTGTCAATTTTGCTAATGATTTGAGGAGTAATGTTGAAAATATCGCTTATCAAAGGGGTACTGTTAAGCATGTTGAGGTTTCTTTGCCTGGAGGGTTTTCTAAAGTTTGTTTTACTGAGAGATTTAAAGTGAATCCATTAAATTATCGAGCTCCGACAGGAACTCCTGATATTGTTATACAAAAGTCTAAAACCGTTGATCAGAACGTTTTTACTATTCCTCCCTCGGATGTTAGTATTAAGCTTAAGAATTTGACTGTTCATAATGGTATTTTGTGCCTCGATTCTAATGATGGCGTTATTGATTTTAGGGCTGAGGGTTCTGGCAAGACTGTCTGCGTTTCAAAATGGGGTGTTGTTCCTTTAAGCATTAAAGATTGCAAATAATTTTCAACAACAATTTTGTGGTGATGATGTGTTATGAATAATAAGGCTTTGAGCGATCAATTCAATTGGATTTTCATAATTATTGCTGGAGCAGTTATTCTTTTGTTTTTCTTCTCAATGATTCAGAAACAGCAGTCTTTGTCATTGGCAAAAACTGATAGCACTATTGTTCGCCAGATAGAAACTTTGGTGACTGTTGCTGGTACTGAGAAGAATACTGTTAGCACTAAGGAAGTTCCTAATATTGATTTGTCTTTTCAGTGCAGGAAGAGGGGTATTTCTTGCGAGTGTTCTTACACTTCTGGTAGTATGTCTCGTGATTTTAATCAGAGAATTATTTTTGCTCCTAAAAAAATTACTGGGACTCAACTGCATTTGTGGAGTCTTTCTTGGGATGTGCCTAACAGGATTACTAACTTTTTGTTTGCTTCTAATGACAGGCATAAATATATTATCGTGAAAAATAATAATCAGAACTTATTTAACGAAATTAAGAAATTGATTCCTGAAAGGTTTAATGTGCAGTATGTTGATGCTTTTTCAGATGTTTCATCCATTCAGAATAATAATTATGAGAGTGTTACTATTGCTCTTCTTAATACTCCTACATCAGGAACTAATCTAAATACTCCTATGCAGTTTAAAGGCATAACAAAATTTGTAGTAGTTAATCCTTCAAGCAATGAAATTAATATTGGTAGTGAGAAAAGGTATTATCTAGAAACTCCTCAAATTCTTGGAGCATTGTTCAGTTCTGATGTTGATATGTTTGAGTGTAACTCTATGAAGTCTTTTGAGAGGTTGGAGGCCGTTGCGAGCATTCAGATAGGGAGAATAACAAAAATAAGTTCTGCACTAACTACTACTCCTCCGACCAGAAGTTCTTGTACTGCTTTGTATGGAACAATAACTGCCCCGTTGCAAAATATATATACTAATGCTAAAACTCTTCGTGACGGCTTGTTAACTTCAACAACATCAAGCTCATCGCCAGTTTCAATAATCAAAACTAATTCCCAATTATTAAAAAATAAAAACGAGGATCTTGTGCGCAATGGTTGCCCATCAATATATTAGCGGTATTAGCAGGCGTGGACAGATTAAGACTTTTGAGAGTATTGCTGTAATGATTGTTTTTTTCTTCTTGCTTGCTTTCGGCATGAATTTTTATTATTACGTTCAGGAATCTTCTATGAAGAGGGATTTTGCCCAGTTTGAGCAGATGAGGGCTGTGCAGATTGCTGTTCAAGCGCAATTTCTTCCAGAGCTTGATTGTTCTTATGCCGGCGATATCACCCAGAAGTGTGTTGATGAGGAGAAAGCTAGAGCTATTAGCGCATTGTCGTCGCAATTAAATGATAGGTTTAAAACGGTTTTCGGTTATTCTGATGTCAACATATCAGTGTATAATCATCAAAATTCCAAGTGGAGCGACATTAAAATTTATTCTAATCCTAAAACTGATTCTGGTTATCAATTGTTCACTTTGCCTATAGTTGTTTGTGATAATTTGTGCGATCCTGCAACTTCTAGGCATTATTCTTTCGCGTTGTTAAAGGTAAGGGCTTATGACTAAAAATAAGGCGCAAACGGAAATTATTGGCTTGGTTATAGTCATGGTTCTAGTAGTTATGGGAATAATGTTTACTATGCTTTTCATTTTTGGTAAGAATAGTGTTGGTTTGTCTGAAGAGTTTCGCGAGGCGGACTTGCCTCAGAGTACTCTTGACGCATTGCTGAAAACTAGCAGTTTTACTTGTATTGGCAGGACTATTGATCAGGCATTAAGAGATTGTGTAACTACTCCTACGACTAAGTGCAGTTCTCCGACAGTTCAAGTATGTGATGCTGTTAAGCTTGATAGCGAGAAAATTTTGGGTGCAACTTTGAAAGATTGGGCTTTGCAGTATAGTTTGGATTTTGGTACTAGTGCAGTTCAGAGAATAAATAATGGTTTTGAAAATTGTGTTGGTGAGTATCGTAGCGGTTCTCAGAAGAGGAATATTATTGGCACTGATGTTGAAATACTCTTGAAAATTTGCAGTTAAACTTTGCAGTTAAACCACTACTCTTCATAATCTGTTTTTACTATAGCTATTCTTATTGCTCTCGGCCCTTCTAAAAGCTTTCCTGTGCCAGCATCGCATATGAATGTTCTTGAATCTTTTTCGTCAATTATTCCGTCGCCTGTTTCGTCCCTAACTTTTGCAGTGTAAAAAAACTTTTCGCCGGTGCTTGTAATTGTTGTTGCGCTTTCTAGGAATGGCGGCGCGTATGTTTTGTCTATTCTTGAGTTCCACAAATGTTTTTGCTCGTTAACCGTAATCAAGAACCATTCTTCTCCTACTCTTTCTAATATTTTCATTCCTACTCGTTCCATTGGCGCAGCTGTTAATGCTTTTTTGTCAAGTGTTGGCATTTCATTATTTTGTTCTCTGTAACCATAGTATGCTCTTAATGGTATTCCGCATTGTGTTCCTTCATCGATATAGAATAGTGTTGCCTCTGATTTGTACTGTACGTAATTTAGGTTAGTTATATCAACGCCCTCAACTAATGGCGTGTCACTTTCCTCGTCGTAAATGTGAGTTCTTGTAGCATAAAAAATATTTCTTCCATCAGTTGCAATTTGTCTTATTTCTTCTGGGCTTATTGTTCCATTTATTACTTGTTTAATATTTTTGGGAATTGCAATGTTTGGACTTTTTGGATTCATTGCAAAATATCTCCCTTGATTATCAACTATGCGCAGTATTCTTTCGAAGAGTATGCTTTCTTCGTTTGCTGGTTGGATATTTATATTGTTGCTTTCTCCAGTTTTGGTGTCTAGTAAGTATAATGTATTTACGTTTCCATATAATACATATCTTCCTTCTGTTGATTGTATCATTATTTCTGGCTCTTCTATCAGTGCATACTTTTTGTCATAGTCTGCCGCCCTCAAATCTTTGCTTACTATTCTTGGTAGCGATTTGGGTGTTTCTTCTGAATGCAGGGCTCCCATACTTTCAGGATTTGAATAAGCCATTATTTCTTTTTTGTTGCCTGCTTCAATTGCTAACAAATAATTTTTTGGTTCTCCAAGACATAACATGAAGTATAATATTCCTGAAACTATTCCTCCATAAATTGGTATTGCTCTTGCAAGCGTTGTTATCTCTTCAGGCCTTGCCACCATTCTTAATGCTTTGTACGCATTTTTTGGCCTGTACTCAGGTTTTTTCTCTAATAGTTTTCTTATAGTTCTTTCAAGGGGGGTTCTCGCAATTTTTATCATTGGAACATTTTCTAATTCTTCTTCTAATATTTGTCTTCTTACATCTTCATATTCTTCTTTTGTTTTCACAACGTCGTCAAGTGTTGTTCTTGCATTGTCGTGTTCCTCAATATTTCTGTTTTTTAATCCGAAAGGAAATCTTCCGTGCGTAATTCTGTAAGCTATTATCCCTGTAGACCACAAGTCTGTTTGTGGGCTTGAATTTTCGGGGTTTTGTATTAATTCTGGTGCAAGGTATAATATGCTTGTTGGTATTCCAAGTGATCCTATGCCAAAATCTATTATTCTCGCTCCAGATTGGCTTATCATCACGTTGTGAATGCTTAAATCTCTGTGAATAACTCCTCTTTCGTGGGCGTACTGTAACCCTTCAAGTATTTGCTCTATTATTTTTCTGGCATCAATTTTTCTTTTCTCTCTCAGAGTCGTTGCTAGTGTTACTCCTTCAACGAATTCTTGAGCTATATACATTAAGCCTGTTTTTTGGTCTATGTTTGCTTCGTAGACTTGCGCTATTCTTTCTGCTGGTTTGTGGTCTTCTATTGTTTTTGGCTGTAATCTTCCAAGATTTTTTGCTTCTTGGATGAATATTTCTCTAATTTTAAGATTTTTTCCTTTCTTCTTGGCATTTTTTTCTGCTTCAGGATCTAATATTTTTAGTGCTGCTGTTCTTCCAATTATGGTGTCTTTTGCTTTCCAAACTTGTCCGATGCTTCCTTTGCCTAATGTTTCTTCTAATGAGAATTTGTTAAACAAATTTCCCGAACGAAAATCTAATCCCACCCCGCACCCCGCGTTGACAATTTTTGAATACTTTCTTAATAATAATTTTCCAGCTAAATCATGTGTAGCGATACTTCTTCATTGTTATCTATTGCGTTCAATAAATATTTTCCTACTTTGTTGTCTTTTGTCATGCTTATAACTCCTTTTTTTGATACTGCCACTGTCGCTATAAGATCATTCTTCACGTATATTGTTATCTGCATTCCAGAGTATCTTTCTCCTACTGCCAGATCGAAGAATTTTTTTGAGTGTCTCACATCAAAAGGTAGTAGTTCTCCTTTTTTTCCTGCAGAATATTCTAATGGTTGCACGTCTATTGACACTCCTAAGTCTTCTTCTAATTGTTTTATATTTTTTCCTTCTTTTCCAATAATTCCTCCGATGTCTTTTTCTGGAACTTTTACTATTACTTTGTTGTCGCTTACTACTTCAACTTTTACGGCGTCCGCAAATCTTTGTAAAACTCTTTCAACTTGTTTTGCCGCCAGTGCTCTTACTCCCCTGTTTTCTTCGGAACTTTTCTCGCTTACTGGCACTACAACTGTTTCTTCACCGTAGCTGTATATCTCTGCTATTAATTTTCCAGTTTCAAAATCCATAACTTCTACCACTGGTCTTGCAAGATCATCTTCTATCATTCCTGTGGGAACTTTTACAGACATTTGTATGCTCAAAACGTTTTTTACTTCTCCGTCTTTAATGAATAGTACTGTGTCAACAACTTGAGGTATAACTCCAAGTTCTACTCTTCCAAGAAATCTTTGTATTGCGTCAACTGCTTTTGTTGCGTGAAGTACTCCTACCATTCCAACTCCTGACAGTCTTAAATCTGCGAACAACTCGAAGTCCTTGGTGTTTCTTATCTCGTCAAATATTGTATAATCAGGTCTTGACAGTAAAAGTATGTCATGGATTTCTTCCGATGAGCCGTGGCTTATTGCTAGTTGCGTTATGTTTTCAGGAAGCACCATATCTCTTGGAGCTTCAACTGTTTTCACTATTTTTCCTTGATTTGAATAAAATTCTGCTAGCGCTTGTGTAAATGTTGTTTTTCCTTGCCCCGGTGATCCTGCTATTAATATTCCGTCGGCATGCTTTGATATTCTAGTTCTTAACTTTTCTGACAGTGTATATTCTTCCAGTGATAATCTTTTTACTGGTCTTACCGCAGTTATTTCCCAACCATCGCTGAATGGTGGTCTTGTTATCACGATTCTGTAATTTCCTAGCTGTACTATTGTGCTTCCGGGTCTTTCTATTTCTATGAACCCATCATCGCTTGCTGACGCGGCCTCTATTATTTCTCTGGAAAAATTTTTTACTTCTTCAGCACTTAGTGGTGTTTCTCTGGCCGTTGCAAAATTCCAATTTCCCGGGCGTCCGCACTTTTTTACGGGGCACACTTTTTCTCTTAAGTGTATGCTCATTGTTGTTTCATCAAAAAATTTTTCTATGCTTATTTTTTTTCCAGTGATGTTTTTTTCTATTAAGTGGACTTGTATTCCTTGAGCTTTGGCTATTTTTGATTGTAAATGCCTTGACGTTATTAGTACCCCGCCGGTTTCTCTTGCTAAATCTCTTATTATTGCATCTACAAGCAATAAATCTTCATTGTCGTGTTTTTGTAGTCTTCGTCCTGAGAATCTTAATGAAAATTTTCCCGAGTTTGATATTTCTGATATTTTTGCTATTTCATCAACCCCTACATTTCCTAGGGCGGTTCCTATTCTTGCTTGTGATTCTATGTAAGCTATTAGTGCTTCGTGGATTGCCACTTCTGAGCAAGTTATTTCTTCTGATTCTATTTTTTGCGCTAAAACCCCGTCCACTATTACTGAAAAGTCAGGGATTATTAGTGCGAAAGATTTCTCCGTCATATATTCGTGAATTTGTTGCGCGTTTATAAAGTTGGCGGGTTGTTAAGTGCAGCACCACAATATTTATTAAACTCTCCGCGATTCCAAAAGTATGATTTTTAAGTATGTATTACTGTTTTTTTTAATTTTTGTACTTTCTAGTTTTGTTTCTGCTTCTTCAGGTTCAATACCTTTGCTTGCAGTTACTGAGGGAGTTAACAGTTCGGGCATTGTTGCATCTTTGGAACTTTTTGTTGGTGATGGTAGCGGTGATGTTTTTCTTAATACTTACCCTCTTACAAAGATATCTACTCAGTTATCAATGCAGCAGGCCAAGGAGCAGGCTTGTGAGGAGTTGCAGTTTGATTGTTCTTCACTAAATTTTTATTATACTATAAGAGCTCCTCCGGGAATTGTTGGCGGTCCTAGTGCTGGTGCTGCTGCGTCATTTCTTACTTCTCAAATTCTCGTGAATCTTTCTTCTGAAACTGTTGCTGTTACTGGTACTATAAATAGCGGCGGCGTTATTGGTCCTGTTGGCGGGTATTCTGAAAAGATTCGTGCCGGGGCATTGCAAGGTCTGAAAAAGTTTTTTGTTCCTCAGGGAGCTATATCCCAAGAAAATCTTTCTGGCATTGAGGATGATCTTACTGTTCAAATATTTGAGGTTGGCACTTTGAGGGAATTGCTTGTTAATACTACCAGTTACAAGCCCGTTATAATTACTGATGCATTGCTTATTCCTGAATCTTATAATTCTGCTATGAAAAAGGTTTCTGATGAGTTGTGCTATGGTTCTAATAGTTCTAAGTCTGAGGAGTTGATTTCTGACGGCAAGTATTATAGCGCGGCTTCTTATTGTTTTCGTGATAATATTCAGATTACTAGAGAAATTCTTGAAAATTCTTCTTTGGAACAATTGGAATTTTTGAGGAACACATTGTTTTTGGAGTCTGAATCTATTATTCATGAATTAGATAATTCTAGTTCTGTAACTTATGCTGATATTCAGAGTCGTATGGCTGTTGAAGAGCGCGTTTCGGAGGCTCGTAAAGAACTTGATTCTGAGATTAGTCCTGAAAAGCTTGCGTATGTTCAGGAGCGTTTGCGTAGTGCTAGGTCTTGGATGAATGTTAGGGATGTTGATGGTCAGAAGATTAAGATTTCTAAAGATTCTATAAAAAATTCTTGTAGTGCTAAACTTTCTGAGGCGGAGCAGTATTTTTCTTACATTTCTAGTTTTTACCCGGGGTCTCTTTTCAGGACTGAGCATTCTATTAATGATGCTAAGAATGATAAGGATGTTGAAGATTTTGAGTTATGCATATTTCGTGCTGTTAAGGCTAAGGCTGATATGAATACTTTGTTGAGTAGTCTTGGTGCTACTGATGATACTATTAAAAAAATTCTTGATTCCAAATTATTAGTTACTCGGGACGTTTTGTTGAGGGCGCAAAATAGGGGTTTTTTCCCTACTATGGGGTATAGTTATTATGAGTACGCTGGAGTTCTTAGGGATGATCCCGCAACTGCTCTTCTTTTTGCGGAGTATGCTTTGGAGCTTTCAAATCTTGACGTAACTCTTGTTGGTGATATTAGGAATAATTCTTTTATTTCTGACAGTAGATTTCCTTTGTATGATTTTCGAGGCATCGTTCTTCCAATTGTTATTGGTATTTTATTAGGTTTTTTTCTTGGTTTATTGTTTGGAAAAAGTCGTCTATAAATTATAAAACTTCAGACTATCATCTGTGTGTTTTTCAAACCCGTCCCTTTCGAGACGGGAAAAAGAGGTGATTATAAACCCGCCCGTATAGGCCGAAGCTTAGCGGACGGGAAAAAGAGGTGATTGTAAAATATGATCCACCTTTCCCAACATAGCTATTCCAGTATAGCTAATATATAAATCTTTCGATACTTTTAACATTTTCTAGTGGTGACAACCATAAGGTTTATAATTAGAATTTAAAGAATTTGTAACCAATAATCCCGACAATGATTTGTTTGTTTTGACTGAATAATCCATGAACAATTCCGTAAACTTTCCGGTTTTTGGTGCAAAAAGTATTTAAAAAACTCTTACGTTTGAGTTTGTGTGAGAAGATCTTTTTTTGTCGATGCAATAGTCTTAATGATTGCCGTGTTATTATTATTATTATTATTCTTTGCCGAGTATTCTTTGACTATTGGTTTTTCCATTGCTGGAAATAATTATGATTTTATCAACGAGCCGGGCAATGTCTCAATTTATTTTTGTCCTTCTGCAGAGTGCCAGAATTTGTTCGAGCAAGTTCCGAAATATGCCAAGTGTGCTCTTTATGATTATGGTGGTTTTGTTCCTCCAAAGCTGAGCGTTATAGATAAGAGAAATTTTAATGGTTTCGGAATTAAGAGTTTTAACAAGAATTTGATGCATAATAAGTATTGTGTTTATGACGGCGTAGTTATTACTGGTTCTCATAATCCTACTAATAACAAAAATTTTGATGTCGTAATAGTTTTGAAGTCTATAAGTATTTCTGAAGAATTTTCCGAAGCTTTTGATTTGTTGAGTATTGGTAAAAAACCTGTTACTGATGATAAAACGGTCAACTTGTCTGGAGTTCTTGTTTCTTCTTTTCATTGTCCCGGCGATGATTGTAGGGATTCTGTTTTGGAAGAATTAAGAAAGTCTAAACACTCAATATACTTTCTTGCTTATTCTTTCACCGACGACATTATTGCAGAGGAGCTTATTAAATCTGATGTTTATATTGAGGGAGTTTTTTCTAAACAAAAATTTTTGGGTGAGGAAAGAAAAAATCTCAGGTTTAGAAACATTTACGAGTTTAATGGTTCTGGTCTTTTGCATCACAAACTTTTTATTATTGATAACTCTTCAATAATTACTGGTAGTGCAAACCCGTCGATGAATGGTTATGAACACAATGATGAGAATATATTAATAATTCGCTCTGATGCTGTTGCAAGAAAATTTGTTGATGAATACTTAAGGATTAGAAAATTATCAGTTCCTGTTACTTGATTATTTTGTGTTTTCTTAATAAGTCTTTCATCCTGTCAAAATCTTCTGATGATTTATACTCTGCCAATTCTTCGTCTGGCAGGTGTTTTAGCACTCTTAGTGTTATTCTTGCTAATTCTTGTATGTCTTGGGCGGCGTCGGTTTCTTGTTTTACCACCATATCTTCAACCTTTTCCGCTTCTTCTTTTGAAGGATTTTTTCTTAACCCTCCGAATATTTTATGCAGAAAAGTTTTTTTCTGTGATGCTTCCTTGTATTCTTGGGATTCTTGAGTTTCTGATAATTGTACTGCTTGAGGTTCTTGTTCTGTTTGTTGAACGACTGCTTCTTGAACTTGTTGTACCATTTGTGAACCTTTTATGTTTAATCTTCCTTGAGGTTGCTCATTGCTTGTTGAGAACCATCCTTTCCATCCACCGCCACTTTTTCTCTGCGATAAGTATGAATCCAGCTCTCTTGAAACTTCTGTTCTTCGTTCATCCATGCTCTTGGGATTAAATCGTGGTATAAAAAGATTGTTGTATTAAAGAGCAATGAAAATGTGTGCTTTACTTCCTTAACCCTTCAACTTTTATGCTTAACTCTCGTAATTGTTCTTGTGATATTGTTGATGGGCTTCCGTCCATTACTCCTTCGGCTTTCTTGTTTTTTGGGAATGCTACTACTTCTCGGATATCTGTTAGTCCCAGCATCATTGCCACTAGCCTGTCGAATCCTATTCCTATCCCTCCGTGAGGTGGTCCTCCGTAATTGTACGCGTTTAACAAAAATCCGAATTTTTCTTCTGCTTCTTCTTGTGATAATCCTATAGCGTTGAATACTTGTTTTTGTATTTCTGGCTTGTGAATTCTTATGCTTCCAGAGCCCATTTCTGTACCGTTCAACACCAGATCGTATTGTGTACAGTGTACTTTTCCAGGATCTGTTTCTATTAGTTGCATATGTTCTTTTAGTGGCATGCAGAACGGGTGGTGTGCTGGATCCCACTTGTTTGATTCTTCATTCCACTCGAACAATGGGAATTCTGTGACCCAGCAAAAATTGAATCCTTCTCTTTTTATTTTTGTCTTCTCTGCTATTGATAGTCTTACTTGTCCTAGCGCTGTGCAGGCCACTTTTTTCTTGTCTGCTACAAATAATATTAAATCTCCATCTTTTGCTTTAGCTCTTTGTATTATTTTTTTTTGTGATTCTTCATTAATATATTTCGCTATTGAGCTTTCTAGTTTTCCTCCTGTAATTTTTGCCCATGCTAGTCCTTGGGCGTGGTGTCTTTTTGCTATGTCTATCAGCTCGTCTAAGTCTTTTCTCGTAAAGGTTGCGCAACTTGTGGCGTTGAGCATTTTTACTACTCCTCCTTTGTCCAGCGCTGAGTGAAACACTGAAAATTCTGTGTGTTTTGCAATGTCGCTTACATCGTTTAATTTTAGTTCAAACCTCAAATCAGGCTTATCAGAGCCATACTCGTTGAGCGCTGTTTCATGGGGTATCCTTATGAACGGTGTTTGTATGTTTATGTTGAGTGTTGTTTTGAATAATTGTTTCATTAATCCTTCAACCGTTGTCAGAACGTCTTCTACTTCTACAAAGCTCATTTCTACGTCTATTTGTGTGTGTTCTGGTTGCCTGTCCATTCTTAAATCTTCATCTCGCAGGCATCGTGCAAGTTGGAAGTATCTATCCATTCCAGCTATCATTAATATTTGTTTATATAGCTGTGGGCTTTGTGGTAATGCGTAAAATTTTCCTGGATTAACTCTTGATGGCACTACATAATCTCTTGCCCCTTCGGGTGTTGCTTTTATTAGTAATGGTGTTTCTATTTCTATAAACTTTTGTTCTGTCATATATTTTCTTACTTCTTGAGCCATTGTGCTTCTGAAAACTATCCTTTTCTTCATTATTGGCCTTCTAAGATCTACGTACCGGTACTTCATTCTTGCTTCGTCTCCAGCTGTCGTTTCATCGGTTACTTCTATTGGAGGCATTAGTGATTCGTTAAGTATTTCTACGTTGTTAACTATTACTTCTATCTCTCCTGTAGGGATTTTTTTGTTTTCTAAGCCTTCGCCTCTGTATCTTACAACTCCTTCTGTTTTTATTACCCATTCTCTTCCTATCTTTTCTGCTTTTTTGTGGGCGTTTTTTTCTTTTGATGGGTCGAACACTATTTGTGTTATTCCGTATCTGTCCCTTAAATCTATGAATATTATGTTTCCGTGGTCTCTTCTCGACTGCACCCATCCGCATAATGATACTTTTTTCTTCTCGTCGCTTCTCTTTAATTCTCCGCACGTGTGAGTTCTTAGCATTGTTCTCGTGTGAAGAATGAAGCAATTTTTAAATCTTCACTTTTCCGCTCCAAGGATTTGTCGCGTATTCTATGTTTGCTACTTTACCTTTTTCTAGCGTGATTAGCGTGTTCTTGTCCCCTCCGAATCCTGTGTTGAGTACTATTGTTTTCCCTATTCTTTTTGTTCCATAGTGTTCATGAATGTGCCCTCCTATACAGATTGCTGGTTTGTATTCTATAATTAAGTCTCTTGCTACTTTTGACCCATAATGTTTTCCGTAGGCTGGCGAGTTCTTATTCGTTATCTGGTCCATGCACATGTATGGTATGTCATGGTTCAAATAAATTATCGGTTTTCTTTTCTTCTTAGCGTTTTTAAAATGTTTTTCTAATGGTTTTCTCCAATATTCGTAGCCGTATTGTGCTCCTCTTCTTTCTGGTGCGGACATTATTCCGTTGCCTACTATTTTGTAATTATCATAATTGTAGCTTTTTCTGAAGCAGTCTATAACCAGTGGGAACTCGTTTATTATTTTTTCATAAAAGTTTGTTTCCTGAATTTTCCACCCTCTTAATGCTCTTCCTTTTGCTTCCCCTGTGTAATCCCAATTTCCGGGTACTACAAATATTGGTTTGTTGTATTTTGATAATTTTTCTAGAACTTTTCTTCCAGAATTAATGTTTTGTAATATGATTTTTTCTGCATTTTTCTTTCCGCAGAAACTCCACCACTTTTTCTCTTTTTTTGGATTTTTCGCGTTCCACTTCATTGCTTTCCATATGTATTCTTTTCCTCTGTCAGAACAGAAATCTCCAGGTAGTATTATTGCATCAAACTCTTTGAATGTTATCACTGGTATTTGTCCGTGTAAATCTCCCACTGCTAACATTTTCATATCAACAAATTTTAGCATATCGCTTTAAAAACGTTTGCAGCACATTGTTATCATGAATAAGTCCGAAATTGACAAGTTGATACTTCTTCTTTCAAAACTTGATGATTTAGATTTTGTCATTGTTGAGGGTGTTAATGATAAGAAAGCTATAAAAAATTTCTCTTCGGTTAGAATACTCACTACTAAGACTACTGCTATTTTTAATGTCGTTGAGCAGATTCCTAAAAAGTCGAGGGTGGCAATTCTTACAGATCTTGATTCGGAGGGTAAAAAGTTGTATTCTCAATTGAACAGTGTTCTTTCTCAGAGAGGTGTTATTATTGATAATCGTTTGAGGTACTTTCTTTTTAAGAATACTGAGCTTAGGCAGATTGAGGGGTTGATAAATTTTTTGGACAGTCATTCTCCGTAAGTTTTTTATAGCGAGGAATAAATGCGATTCTATGATTGATAATCGTGTTAAGACTGTTTTTCTTCTTGGAGCTCTTACTGGTCTTTTGTTGTTTGTTGGTAGGCTTGTTGGTGGTTTTCAAGGGTTAACTTTTGCGTTTATTCTTGCGATTTTTATGAATGTTGGTAGTTATTTTTTCTCTCATAAGCTTGTTCTTTTCATGTATGGCGCGAAGCCTGCTGACAAAAATACTTATTCCCAGTTGTATTCTATGGTTTCTGATATTGCTCATAAGGCTAAAGTTCCTGTGCCTAATGTGTACATAATGAGCTCTCCTACTCCTAATGCTTTTGCTACTGGTCCGACTCCTAGTAAAGCGGTTATCGCTTTTACTACTGGTATTCTTGGCTTGTTGAATTATGATGAGTTGAGGGGTGTTGCCGCTCACGAGATGGCTCATATTCAGCATCGCGACATGCTTATTACTACTATCGCCGCAACTATTGCCAGCGTTATTGGTTATGTTTCTTTTGCTGTTCGTTGGGGTGCGATGTTTGGCGGTTATGGTCGTGATGATAGAAATGGTCAGAACTTGTTTGGTCTTATAGCTCTAGCAATTCTTGTTCCTATAATGGCCACTCTTTTGCAGTTGGCTATTAGTCGTTCTAGGGAGTTTCTTGCTGATGAGAAGGCCGCTCGTCTTTTGAAGGATAAGAATGGTTTGGCTAATGCTTTGCACAAGTTGGAGGTTGGTGTTCATCATGAGCCTATGCGTGGCGGTTCTGAAGCTACTAGTTCTCTGTTTATCGTTAACCCTTTTAGGGCTAGCACTTTTTTGTCTCTTTTGAGCACTCACCCTAGAACCGAGGATAGGATTAAAAGGTTGAGAGAGTTAAGATTTTGATTGAGTATTAATGATGAGTTATAATAAGCGACCAAAATAGTTTATACTAATTTAGCGTTTATACTCTGCGAAATAAAATATTGAACAATGTTGAGGGGTTATTTCCAAATGAGATCTCAACAAAAGAATTTAACAGACTTCAAAAAATAATGGATATGATTTAACGGGCTTTTTCTTTTATAAACAAAAACTCTTTCTCGTCTTATTCTTTTCCGGTTTTTTCGGAAGTTTTCCGGTTGTTGTCGTTTTTTTGCGTGTTTTTTCCGGTTTTTTCGTAAACTTTGCGGTTTTGTTGTTTGTTTTTCCGATTTTTTCTCAGAAAAACATTTTAAAATTAGAGTTTAGTATTTTGTCATGGAAGATCTTGGATCAAAACTCGTTTTTGACGTTTTAAAAACTACTATGCGTTGTGGAATGTTCGTGAGCGTTTTCTACTTGGGTGCTACTTATCATAACGCGTTTTCTAGGTTGGAAAGGAATATTTTGTACAAGAATTTGAGTGTTGAGCAGGGATATTTTCAGGATCCTGAGGGTTTGGAGCTTGTTGTTAGGATGAATGAGCGTGGCAATCTTGTTCCTTGCATTTTTCACAAGCCTAGCGGTCTTTCTTTGCCTATTTCTAATGATATTATAGAACATTACGGGGTGGTAAAGTGATTATAGCTAATGATGAAAATTCTCTGCCAAGATCATTTTCTTATGGACAGGAATGTTTTTCTAGAGCAACGCTCGAATTTGTTCAATGTAGACGGCCCATTTTGTCTCGTGTTTTTTACTGGGTTTTTGACGCGCTGGTTCAGAAACCTCGGGGGCCAAAACCTGGAACTCTTGATTTTAATATTTATTTGGCATTTGCGAATGGAACGCTCTCGCCTGTGGATGCTGTAACAACTCTTTATGATAGGGGTAATTTAGATTTGGCGCAGTACGTTATAAATCATTGGGAAAAGCATTCTGATCTAGAAAGAAAGTTGTGGTTCAAAACTGGAATTCCAGAGGATAATAATACATTAACTAATGATTTTGACAAATAAACAAACAAACGTAGAGGTGAAAATATGAGCTTTGGAGAAGTACAATTAATGGCCAGATCCGTATCTAATGTTGGATCTGGATACACTTATGTGCAGGCGGCCGACGAGTATATAGGAAAGGCAGGAAGGGTCATTGATATATCTGGCTCGGTAGTTCAAAGAGTTTCTTATGGTTTGCGTGATTTAGTATTTGGGCAGCCAACTGTTAGTGTCAAACATGCAAGATTTTGTTCATATCTTGAAAATGCTTCAAAGTCATTTGGTAGTGGAGCTAAGAGTTTAGAGAGAGATTTGGTATCATTAGAGAGAGATTATGATTTTAAAAAGTCAAGGCATTTAGAACTTGTTAAATCAACTGCCAAAGACAGAAAGAACATTTGTTCACTTGAAACTCTAGTATCTAATTGCAAAGAAGGGCTGAAAGTTTTTCCGAAAGAAGTTGTTGGAACTATAGATTTTACTACTTTAGATATTGCGAAGCTTGAAGGAACCCGAGATCTTTGTGTTGTTCAGTCTAGACTTGATTTGAATTTTGACTGTGAATTAGAGGAACGTGCCGAGCTAACTACTTATAACGAACGTATAGCCGTTGTAAAATCAACACTTGATTATGCAGTAATTTCTCGTAGGCGTGTTGATGATATGCGTACGTATGCGGGATTAATAGTTCCTACGTATGATTCAATTAAAGATCTTGGAATAAAATTCAGAAGAATGACCGCGATACTTAATGAATTAAAAAATTCTACAAATTCAATCGTAGAGAATGTGGAATCATCACAAGAAGTTCGTATTCTTGATGAAAAAAGGATTCAAGGGTGGAAAAAATGAAAACTTATCTTAAATTGATTGGAGCTATTGGTCTTTACATGGCTGCTCTCCACCCCGTTTACGAGCGCGGGTGGAATGCCGCTATGGAGTTTTCTTCTGTTCAGAATGCTCAGGGTCAGGATGTTAAGGCTGTTCCTGTTGTTGAGAGGAACGGTGAGATTTTCGTCGTTGATTATAAGCATAGGAAGCTTAGAAAGATTGAGAGCACTCCTAGCGTTCTTGAACGGATTATTGACCACAGTGATAAGTTTTTCGCGAACATTCTTCCAGAGGCGGATTTCGAGTAACTAATGCGCTCTTCCGGTCACCCCCAATGCCGGGAGAGCTTTTTGTTTATATAATTTTTATTGTTAATAAAAGGAGAGTTTATATATGACATATGTTGATGACATACCATTATATGATTTGTTTGTTATGCGGTATAAAGGTCTCCGTCTGCTCCTCTCAAAGAGTGCTGGTAGAGAACTTATTGATATTGGAATAGAACTCTCTGATTGTAAAAAATGGCTTGAGTATGGGTATTCTGCTCCGAGGGAAAGGTCTGCGTCAATGGAAGAAAAATGGTTTGATGCTGGTGAAAAAACGTATAATATTGTTATTGCATGAGGTTTTAATGCTCTTTATAATGAAGAAGTATTTATAGTAACTCATGTTGGTGTTTTTGGGAGGAAATCATGGATAAAAAAATAAGTTGGATGAGCTGTGTCTGCGGAAAGAAAGCATATTACGAGGAAAATCTTCGTTTTAATGGATACTCTATTGATGGATGGAAGTGTAAACACTGCGGAGAAGAATATTTTAATCCTGGAAAAGCAGAATTCATACTTTTGTTGAACAAAATAAAAAAGAAAAAATATAATCTCAAACTAAATAGAGTGCGAAGCAATCTCATTTTAAGAATACCTAAAGAGATTAGTACTGTTTTGAACTTATCAGACAGCACAATTCTTCAAGTATCTCTTGAAAAAGGTGGAATATTACTTACTTCACCGTTGCCTTCTGAAACAAAAACACTAGATTTTCCTTATCTTCCAAGCGATACCAAAACAATGACACACTCCAAATAATGGGTATGCATCTTTTTCACAGTTTATTTATCAGTCTCAACATCTCTGTCGCCCTCTTAGGGTTTCCCCTTCCGACGGGAAAATAACAGGGAATTATTTTTGTGGATGTATTTTTAAATGTTTTCTCGTACCATTTAATTTTCTTGTCTACAATAACTTTATTGTAATAGTCTCCTAGTTTGATCTTTTGCCCAGTTAAATTCTCGAACGGTATAAGTCCGAATGTGATAATATATTCTGGTTGTACTATTTCTATCTCTTTTTTGAGTATGGGAAGGAATAACTTTATCTTTTCTTTGTTTGGCAGTGTTGCATCTTCTCCAGTCCATTTCACGATGTTTGTGATATAGAGCGATTTTGACTTCAAAAAATCTAGAACTTTGTTCGTGAAATCTATCGACCACGTTTTTGATATTTCTATTTCTTTCATCAAATCGTAGTCGAACAATCCTGCTCTGTGGAAAATTCTCCATACTGCTTTCGTTCCAATAAATGGGAATCGCGGCCCTTTCCAATCTTTCCTCGAACTGCTATTCGCATGTGTTGGGTTGATGAAGACAAACATGATCTTGGGATTGTTTGTTTTTCCATTACCTAAGATGGGCATCAAATCATTCTCTGGGAAGTGTTGATTGTTGATGGAGTGAACTTCTGTCCATAAGTCTTCTAACGTTTTGCAGTTTTGAATCATTTTCTCATTTCTTCTTCCTCAGCCACTCCCATAGTAATCGCACTCCAAATCCCGTTGCTCCCTTCTCGTAATACCATCTTTGTTTTGTCATCCATGATAGTCCTGCCGTGTCTAGATGTGTTAGTGGTGTTTTGTCTGTGAAATACGTTAGGAATGCTGCTCCTGTTATAGTTCCTGCATATTTTCCGTCAGCGTACCCTAAATTTTTGCATGTGCTTCTGTCGCCTTTCATTTCTTCAATGTAATCTTTGTTTATCGGCAGTTGCCATACGTACTCTCCTGTTGTTTCTCCCGCAGCAATAATTTCTTTTGCCGTTTTGTCGTCAGTACTTACAAGTCCTGCGATGTAGTCTCCTAGTGCTACTAGTACTGCTCCTGTTAGTGTTGCTATAGTTATTATTTTTTCTGGTTTGTATTTTTTTACCGTGTAAGCTATTGCGTCTCCTAGTATTAGTCTTCCTTCAGCATCTGTGTTGGAAATTTCTACTGTTGCGCCGTTGCACGCTGTATATATATCTCCCGGCCTGTAACTTTTTGCGTCAACAAAATTTTCTACAGCTGGTATGACTCCAATAATGTGTCGGCGTATTTTTTTTTCGTCTGATAGTTTCATTAGTGCGAGTACTGTTGCCGCTCCGCACATGTCAAATCTCATGTCTTGCATTTGTTGAATCTTGATGTTTAGTCCTCCTGTATCAAAGCACACTCCTTTGCCTATTAGCGCTATTGGTGTTCCGTCTTTGTCGCTCCCGTGTTCCAATATTATTAGTGCTGGCTCGTGTTCTCCGCCACTTCCAACTCCCAGTATCAGTCCTAATTTCTCTTCTTCCAATTCTTTTTTTCCCAGTATTGTGCATTTTAGTCCTGTCTCTTTTGATATTCTTTTTGCTTCCTTAACCAAAAATGTTGGAGTGATTATGTTGCTGTTTTCGTTTGCTATTTCCCTGGAATAATTTACTGCTTCAAATAGTTTTGTTAATTCTTCAAAATTTGTGTTTTTGGCTTCTGGTATGTGAACTGTTGTGAGCGAATGATTTTTTTTCTCTTTGTACTTATCAAATGAGTACGACGCTAATAATATTCCCTCAGCTATTTCTTTCGCGTTCTCTCCAGCATTATTGAATGTTGCGCTTTTTGGTTCTTTTTTTCTTATAATATTCAGTATTATCCCTGCTGTTCTTCTGTAAGTTTCTCCTGTTGGTTTCTCTCCTATTCCCGCGAGTATTGTTTTCTCGTCTTTCCATAATGTTTCCCCTTCTTTGCCTTCAAATCCTTTGTGCTTTTCTGTTTTGTTTGTGAAATCAACATTTATATCTGTTGTCTCCTTGCTTATTTTGAATTCTATCATCTTTTTTTCCTCCATAAATTATTAAGAAGAATTGTGTCTTCTTCTATGTTTGAGCTTTCAGTTATTATAACTCCTGCAACATTGAACTCTTTCCATACATCTATTAATTCTTGGTAATTCATATCTGACTCTTTTAATGGCTGGTGTTTTTTTTCTCCCTTTTCTCCGTATTCTATTCCTGATATGTGGCAGTGTAATGATTTTAGTGATTGTTTTCCTAAACTTTTCTCCAGCATTTCGTGAATTTTTAGGAATTCTTCTTTTGTGTTCCAACCGCCGTTATTTCTGGCGTGCATGTGTGAGTAGTCTATGCATGGCTGCATGTTTTCGAATTCTTTTGATATTTTTAGTAATTCTTCGTAGTCTCCAAATTGTGATGTTTTTCCTGTTGTTTCTGGTGACAGCCTTATTGTTGCTCCGTTGTCGTCTAAAATTTTCTGAACATCTTTTAGAGCTTTTGTTACGTTTTCGAAAACTTTTTCTTTTTGCATTCCTAAATAGAATGCCGGGTGAAATGTTATTGAGAATGCTCCGCACAAGTCGGCAATTAGCGAGGCATTTATCAATCTTTTTTTGCTCGCTTCTAATTTTGGTTTCTCAACAGCGTTTAGGTTTATGTAATATGGGGCGTGGCACGTTAATCTTACATCTTCTTTTTCTCTTGTAGCGCTCACAACTTTTGCTTTTTCTTCTGTTATACTAACGTTGTGCACGAATTCTAGCTCCATAGCTTTCAATCCTAATTTTGAAACTTCTATCAATCCTTCTATGGTTCCTTGAACCCTTGATGGTATTCCAGGAGTTCCGAACCTTAGATCTGTGAAAATCATATTGCCTCTCTTTCTGAATCGTCCCCAAAAATCCATGTTACAAAGAATTCTTTTCCGTCTTTTACTACCGGCACGTCTATTTCTCCGCAGTCTAAGTCTTGAACCACAAACCCTTTTTTTTCCAAATCGTCTATTATTGAGTAGAATTCGTAAGCTCTTTTGTGGAATTCTTTTTGGAACTTTACTGGGTTTACTATGTCTTCAAATTGTTCGTCTCCCGATATTTCTACTTCTTCTAAATCGTCTAATAGTTTTTTTAGGTACATTAATCTTTTTACTCTGTCTTCTACAAATGGAAGTACTTTGTCAGGGTTTGAGAAGTATTTTTGTCTCTTTCTTGCTGTATCAGTATTACTGTCTTCACCGTTTTTTATCATCTTAATTTTGTAGAGTATAAGTTGTATAAAAGCATTGCGAATAATGTTATAGTCATCCTTTAATATTTCCTATTGGTCTTAGCGCACACACCCTTTTTGATATTCCCGCAGTGTCCATTATTTCTGTTACTTTGTCTATGCTTTTGTATGCTTTGCCTGCTTCTTCTGCTAGTCCTTGCATGCTTCTCGCTTTGATGTATATTCCTTTTGCTAGCATGTCTGAGTATAACTTTTCGCCTTTTGCTTCTTTTCTTGCTTGAGTTCTGCTCATTGTTCTTCCCGATCCATGGAGCGTGCTTCCAAATGTTTCTTCTTCTGCTTTTCTTGTTCCTGCCAATAAATAGCTTCCTGTTTCCATGCTTCCTCCGACTATTACTGGCTGTCCTGTTTCTTGATACTTCTTTGGCAGTTCTTGGTTCTCAGGTCCAAAACTTCTTGTTGCTCCTTTTCTGTGAACGATAAGATTTTTGTTTTTTCCATCGATCTTATAATTTTCTTCTTTTGCAATATTGTGTGAAACATCATAGATAAGTTCTATTCCTAGTGATTCTGCGTCTTCTCTATATTCTTTTTCGAACACTTCTCTAATTCTGTGCATTATTATTTGTCTGTTTGCTAGTGCCATATTCGCTCCGCAATTCATCGCTTTTACATAATCTTGAGCGTCTTTTGAATTGTATGGTGCGCACGCTAATTGTTTGTCTGGAATTTCAAAATTGTACTCTTTCTGTTTTGTGTTGAACAATTTTGTGTAATCACTGCATATCTGGTGTCCAACTCCTCTAGAACCGCAATGAATCATTAATACAACTTGGTCTTCTCCAGTAATTCCAAATTTTTTTGCTATTTTGCTGTCATATATTTTTCCTGCGGTGACTATTTGTACTTCTAAATAATGATTTCCTGATCCTAGTGTTCCTAACTGGTTTACTCCTCTTTTTATTGCGGTTTGTGAAACTTTTGTTGTATCTGCGTTTTGGAGAATTCCTTTGTCTTCTATAAATTCTAAATCTTTTTCCCATCCATATCCTTGCTCCACTGCCCATCTTGCTCCTCCAGTCAGTGCTCCTTTGAATTGTTTTTCTGATAATTTTAGAAATCCTTTGCATCCAACTCCTGTTGGTACTTTTTTGAATAATTCGTCAACTATATTTTTGATTCTTGGCATTACTTGTTCAGTTGTCATGTTTGTTTTGATGAGGCGCATTCCACAATTTATATCAAATCCCACTCCCCCCGGTGATATCACCCCTCCTTCTTCTGGATCGAACGCCGCAACTCCTCCTACTGGAAATCCGTAGCCTGAATGCCCGTCGGCCATGCATAATGCGTATTTTTGTATTCCTGGGAGGCATGCAGTGTTTGTGAGCTGGTCGAATACTGCTCCTTCCATTCCTTTTAATAATTCTTCGTCAGCGTAAACTCTTGCGGGTACATTCATTCCTTTCTTGTAAGATTCAGGTATTTCCCATAGAACGTCCGATATTTTGTTGAGTGGCGGGCCGGTCATATTATTCCGTCAGTGGCGGAGTTATATAAATGTTGGTGCTACACATCAACCACTATCGTCGCTTCCCATCCTTTTCTTGTTTTAGCTAGTGAGAATTCGTGTCTTGTTATTCCTTTAACGTCAGTCCTTAATTCTTGTTTTTTATTGATGGTGTCCCCTTTTGCGGTGCAGTGTAATCTAAAATATGCTCTTTCTTTTTTTATAGTGCAACTAAATTTTTTGAATAGTATTTGTTCTGAATCTTTTAGTAGTAGTATGTCTTCCAAGTAGTGGAATAATAATTCTTCTTCATCTTTTTCTCTCATCGTTATATTTTCTGTCTTTCTTGATCTTATCGTTTTCGTGTTTGCCATTATTTCTGTCAGTGCTTTTGCTGCATTCTCGAATATTTCTTCTATTGTTTTTCCTTTAACATGTATTTCTTCGTCCGCGCGTGTTAGTTCTTTCATTTTTCATACATCCAATTGTGCGTCCTGTACATAATTCTTTCGTAGTTTTAAGCATGCTTCTGCTTTCATTAACTCTGCGCCTAGGTATGCCGCGTGTTGTTTTGTTCCAACTAAATCTTCTCGTATTATTGTATTATAGATGTCTTCTGCGGTCATCCCTTTCACAAGCACCGATACTTTTCCTATTTCTTTGCATAAACCTGCTTCTATAATTCCATCTTTTATGCGTATTAAGTAGTATCCGAATTCGTCGTTTTTCCAATCTTTTATATTGTCGTGAGTTGCTTCTATAATTTTGCAGTCTTTTGTTT
>JACQMS010000007.1 GCA_016203445.1 Candidatus Woesearchaeota archaeon | reverse complement strand
CTGCGCCACCAACAGGCTCTGGTGAAAGTCTCGCAATGCTCGACCTTTGCCACCAACTCGCTCCGCACGTCTTATTTTATTGTCCTGCGTCCCCGTAAGGGACAACCCCCCGCAACGGACACGACTCTCTCGTGAAGGGAGTTCGTGGAGGGTGGCAAAGGACTCTTTCACCAGAGCCCCACCAACACCCACATTTATAAATATGATATATAACTGTTTGTACAATGGATATTAATATTAATGCTGATGGTGGCAGCAGAGGCAATCCTGGGCCTGCGGCGATAGGAATAGTAGCAACAAGCGAGAATGGTAAAGTATTACAGGAGTGTAAAGAATATATAGGTATAACAACTAATAATGTTGCAGAATATAAAGCATTAATAAAATCGTTGGAAATAGCAGTAAAAATTGGGGCGGCAGTAGTAACAATAATAATGGATTCAGAATTAGTAATAAAGCAGATGAACGGAACGTACAAAGTAAAAGCAAAACATTTGAGAGAATATTATGAAAAAGTTAAAATGTTAGAAAAAAGATTTGTCAAAGTAGTATACAAAAATGTTTCTAGGAACGAAAAAACTCAGTCTATGGCTGACGCGCTAGTTAATGAAGCACTGAATGAAAAGTTAGATGAAAAATGAACAAGTACAGGAAAAAAACTAAAATAAAAAAATTGTCTAGAAATAAAAAAAAAGAAAAAGTCGTCGCTGAACGCTTTGGTGTTACTTTTGTCCTCTCTTAGATTCAAGTTTTTGGTTTTTATTTTTGAAATTCTCGTGTTGTTTTGTTTTTCTTATTTCGTTTTATGCTCTCGCGCCAAAAAAGTTTTGCATATTCTGCAATTTTTTATTTCTTTCTTGAGTGCTTCATGCCGCACATTTCCTGACACTGCTTGCAATGGCTCATTCCTAGATGGGCTACTCCTGCAAGTATTAACAGCAAACTCCACCATTGGACATTCCAAAAGTCCCATAGTCCGAGGTCTCTTGACAAGAATAATAGCCCTGCAATCAGGAGCATTATTCCGCCAGTTCTCGAACAATTATGACATCCCATCATACGTATCACCTCTATTTGGTTTATGCTGGTGTGAGTGTATAATATTAACTAATATAAAAAACGAAAAAACGTATAGTTTTTTAAAAGGCACATGAATTTACTAGCAAAAAAGAGTGAGCATCATGAGGGATACATTAGCACCGAGGCACCATCATAAAAAAAGTATTGGCAGAAGAAAGTTTTCTAGACAGCAATTAATTGCAGACTATCTGATATACGCTGGCGGTATTATAGGCATAGTTTTTACTATTCCTCAAATAACAAAGATATGGGTTGAGCAGAATGCTTCTGGAGTTTCTATTATTTCTTGGACTGCATACTTATTTGTGTCGATGTGCTGGATATATTATGGGTATCTGCATAAGGAGAAGCCTATAATGATAACTAACACCGTCTGGTTGTTGTTGCACGTATTGATAGTTATCGGAACGTACATTTATGGCTGAGTTCAGTAAATCGACGTTTACAATCACGCCGCAATTCCTAATTCTTTCAGTGGCATTACAACTTTTCTTTCTTCGCTCTCTAACTTAATTCTTCCATCAGCGCCCTTCACGTACTTTCTGTGGACTCCCATTATTCCTTTCTCATTATCGTACTCAAGCCAGAACTCTTGCTTCAATCCCTGGCCTCTGACAAAGTGGGTAACTTTGCCCATTCCTAAGTTTCCGTAAGCTGACTGTCTTATCTGGAATCCTTCAGTGTTTTCATACCCGTGCGGCAGAATCATTGCTATGTACGTCCTGTTGCCTACTCCTTCTCTAGAGGTGACGCTTCCGTCGGTTGATGCAAAATCTTCAGGCAGTAATTGTTCCGAGTTTAAGCTTTCTGTAACACTTGGAGGAGAATTATTAAAAGTTTTAACGTGAGCAATTCTATTATTCACACCATCATAAATTTGGGCGCCATCTTCCGGCTGTTGTGATAAATATTCATGCATCTCTCGAGGGCTTCCAACTTTTCTGAACTTTGCATATAATTCTTTCTTTGTTGGCGGAATTTTGACTACTCCGTCTTCTATAAGCCTGTCTGCCAATGTGTCGCCGTTTGCTATTATTACAGTTCCTGTATAAAACTTGTTTTCCTCACCCTGATAATATTGCCTGCCTTTGTGGCCTATCACTCTTCCTCCAGTTATATGGGGTATGCACTCTTGAAGGTTTACCGTGCAATGATATGCTACCAACCACCCGAATATATCTGCATCTGCCATGTTATTGCATACTGAAGTTTCAGGTATTTATATTTATCCATGACATTTTTTTATTTTTAGCCATAAAAATAGCGAAGGTTTATTAATTAATAAAAAAAATAGTATATAAATGGCAAAAATTGATACAAACTTAATATACTTGGTATCAGAAAATGCTCGTATGCAATTGCAGGAGTTGTCTAAGCATACCAGAAAAACTCCTCAAAGATTGAGATATTCCATAATGGCTTTGGAGAGAGAGGGTATAATTAAGGAATCTTTTACTCTTTATGATTATTCATATTTCGGAATATT
>JACQMS010000010.1 GCA_016203445.1 Candidatus Woesearchaeota archaeon | reverse complement strand
GCGCTGTGAAAATTCCAAGTATATAAATGTTTCTATTGTTGTTACTACGTAATGATTAATTAAGTGTGATGATGTTAGTCGACGAAATTTAAGAACGAAAACAATCAAATTAAAACAAAAACTCACTATCAACCATAGTGCCTAAAAAATGGTTTGTTGTAGGCAAACCATAAAAAGTTAAAGACACCAAAAAAAATGCCATCCAACAACCGAAAAAACAATTACTCTCACAATTCGTTCACAAAAATACAAAACAAAATTAATTACGTGCGCATTGAGTACACACGCGACTTTTTGTAACGTTCTTTTTTGCGAACATATTCAAATGTTTTTAATAACTCAATTTTTCTAAACAGATATAAAACAAAAAAACAAAGACCAAAAAATGAACACTCAATAAAAGAACATGTAACAAATATACTAGAACAAGCATTTATAACACTCACTTTTTGTGAACAAAATAATTACAAAGAATTAATGAGAAGAGTTTTGATGTTACATCACGAACAGATTTATTTTTACATAGATAAAATAATAATATGACAAATATTTCTCACAATAATTATTTATGTTACTCATTAAACAAAAAACTGTTAGCACAAAAATCATAAAAAATATCAACGAAACATAAAAAAAATTTAGGAAAACAGTGGTCTGAAAAACGACAAAAAAAGTTGTTGTGGAGTAGTTGCAGACAGATAAAAAAGTTTGTAAGCAATAATTGGATAAATCCACTATGTTGGCACCGGTTTAGCAATTTTGGGAGGAGAATCCTGTCTGTGTGAAAAAGAATGCTTGAACTCATTTGTCGGAATAATCGGCCAAAAGCAACAAAAACGGATGCTACGAAGGAATAATCGGAGAAAATAATAAAAACAACAAAAAGTTGGGTGAGAGAGTTCAGTGAAAATGTCGGAATAATCGATTAAATGAACAATTGTTAGAATCAAAAAGATAAAAAATCATGAAAAGTAAAGGCTAAAGACGAATAATTACTCATTTAAACGATAAAAACCCGCGCAAAGGAAGAAAAACAAAAAAGAGCAAAATGTTTAGTTGAAAATCAGTTTGTCGGGTTTAATCCGTCAATAGTCGGGATAACACCGAAAGATTTTTATATTGAAAATAAGCAAAAAAGCAGAAAAATGGAAATATTACTAGAAAACGCAGAACAAATACCCGGAAGCAACAGCGAGGAAATAGCAAGAATAGTAATAACAAGATTCGGGCTATCACCAAGAAAAAAAGACGGAAGCGCAAAAATTCACACAATATTACTAGAACTATATGAAAAGAAAAAAACAAGCAACAGAGAAAAAAAACCCGAAGCAGGACTAATGACCGTAGAAGAAATGGCATTATATGCAGGAGTAAAAAGACAAACAATGTACGACTACCTTCACAGATTTCTAGACTTAGACATAATAAAAAAAACGAGCTTCGTAAACCAAGGAAAAGTCATAATAGGATACGAATTAAATGGCAACACATTAGAACAAGCATTCAGAAAAGCAGAACAAAGAATCCACAATCACATAGAAACAAGCTTCAAAATAATAGCTGAGCTACAAAACACGATAAAAAAAGAAAAGTTGTCAGCGACAATGAAAAGCAACGACAAGACACCCGAAGAATATCCTAAGAACGAATCCAATACGAAAGAAGAGTATTAACACCCACAATATTCTCCTTGGCCTGAGCCTCCCTAAAAGCAAGATCTAAACTCAAAACAACGACGCTATCATTATAACTCTTAGACAAGGGAATGCCCTTAGCAATAAAACTAGAGATATACGACGAAATCAATGGCTCAGAAAAACCAGAACGTTCAGCAAGAGCACGATAAGTCACACGATTACCATTCTCACACAAAGCGTACAAAGTAACAAACAACTCCTTCTCACGCTTAGTCAAAGGAGCAACAACAAATTTTTTAACAGAAGAAGATTCATCAACCTTCTTGGCAAACAAGGACAAAAGAAGCTCAACCTTCTCATTAAGCTTGTTCAACTTTTCATCAAGCTCGCATAAAAACTCATGATTAGACTGAATCTCGCTAGTATTCTCGTTAATAGCATCACGGTGATCATCAAGCTCCTCACGAAGAGCAGAAAGCTCTTGAGGAAACAATTCAACCTCTTTTTCCACCAAAAAACCACCCCTGGTTTTACAAAAGAAACAATTAGAAGTGTTTAAAAAGATTATTGTTGTGAAAACGTATAATCATTACTGCACTACCTTCCAGAATCCGCCACAAAAATAAATATTTTTTCACGACCCTCAGAAAAAGTCTTGAACTCAGACTCCAGCTCTTCAAGAATCCTGTACAAAGAACTTTTAGAGCACAACCCCTGCTCATCAACAAGCATCTCACGAAGCTGTAAGCCTGAAAGACGGCCATACTTTTGAACCATTCCACGAATAGTCTGCTTCAAAAAATCCTTGCCGTGATAACGAATTTTACGCTCAACACGCTCCTGCAATGAAGACTTTTTAACAGGGGAATTTTCGAGACGCTGACGCAAAGAATCAAGAGCCGAAACAACATTAGGAATATCTGATTCCAAACGCTCAACACGAGAAATAACGGGCTCAAAACGAGAAATACTATCACGCAAAGATGCAAGAGAAGAACTCACCGAGTGTTCAAAAGAATCAAAACGCTTAACGAGCGCCTGCTCCCGAGACAAAGATTCACGAACAGCAGACTCAACAGTCTGGCGAACATGATCATGAGAAGGAACACTCCGGGCGATATTCGAGACATTCTTAGAAGCATTAATGTGAACTGCCTGAACATTAGAGTTAGCACGCTGAACCTCAGATTGAAGAAAAGAAATCCACTGCCAAGCAAGATCAAACTGCTGTTGAAATTTAGAAGACAACAAGGAAAACTGGTCAGGACCAACAACCTCTTTACTCTTCCCAAAAAACCACATGATGATAGAACAGAAAAATAATCGATTTATAAATATTTCCCTAAAAAAAGTCTCGACGATAAAAACAGTCCCAGAATAGTCCTGAGACAGTCCCAGGACTGAGTTGGGAATGAAAAAACAAAGATTTATCGACGAGAACCCGGCATTCCCAACCCACAATTTGGGACTATATGGGACTAAGTGGGAATGAAATGGGACTAAGTGGGAATGAAAGTGGGACCAAATGGGACTGAAACAATCTCGAAATGGGACTATATGGGACTAAGTGGGAATGAAATGGGACTAAGTGGGACTATATGGGAATGAAAAGTATTAAATATTAGTTATACATACCACTCCAAAAAACAGTGTTTTAAAACTGCAAGTAAAGGACAATGGATAATTTAATAATCCACCACCACTGTCCTTTGACAAGAACCGCCGGGCCAAAACCCGGAAATGGTTCTTGATCATATTTAATTTGAAGCAACAAATGTAAAGCAATAAATAGATTGATATACGTTTGTTCATGAAAAGTGAGAGTTCAAAAACACTAAAAATAGGTACGCTCCAGAACAAAAGACTTAGTAAAATGCGAGTGAGTAGAAAAGTTCATAAATAAGTACCAAGTATGACAAAATAATGATCACAAAGTCAGGATTAGCTATAGAATTAAGCAAACTAGAAGGATTTTATTCACCAAAAGTGAGTCATGAACAGTACTCTACAGACTCCGAAATAGCATCAGAATGGCTATGGAATGCGTTCATGCTGGGAGATATTAATGACAGAAAAATAATCGATCAGGGGTCAGGCACAGGAATTCTAGGTATAGCATGCATGCTTTTAGGAGCTAAAGAAGTAGTATTCATAGAAAGTGAGGATTCAGTCATGAACGTGGCCAAAGAAAACGTGAAAAACGTGCGAAAACTAGAAAAAGAAGGCTTAGAACACGTAAAAACTATTTTCAGCAATATACGAGTTGAAGAGCATGAACACAAGGCAGAGATAGTAATACAGAACCCGCCATTTGGAACAAGGCTTAAAGGAGCAGACATAATATTTCTAAAGAAGGCATTCAAGAGCGCGCCAATAGTTTATAGCATGCACAAAACAAGTACTAAAGAGTTCATACAAAAAGTGAGTTCAAGTGAAGGATTCAAAATAACTCACTCATGGAGTTACAAAATGCCTTTAAAAGCAACATACGAACACCACTCGAAAAAAATTCAAATAATAGACGTTGATGTTCACAGATTCAACAAAATATGACGAGAAAATTATAAAAAACAAAAAGGCAAAGTATATAAACAACCGCAAAAAACTTTTGTTCATGAACATAAAAATCGTCGAGGATAAAAAGAACCGTTTAGTGTTCGAAATGCCAGGATTAAATCAGACGATACCAAACCTTTTAAGAAGCGAATTATGGAATAATGATGATACAAAAAACACGGGGTACCACGTAACACACCCAATAGCAGGACACCCAGTATTCGTACTAGAAACAAAGAGCAAAGAAGCAAGAAAGGTTTTGGACGAAGCTATTAAAGGAATAGTAAAACAATTAGAAAGTGCAAGAGAAGATTTGAAAGGACTAAGGTAAACTCTCCAAGAAATGGAAAAGAATAAAAATACATAGTGCCTAAATTTTATTATGTTTATAAGAGTGAAGACAATAAATGGACAAAAATACGGGTATATTGTAGAAAATAAGTGGGCTAAAGGAACAAGCAGGCAAAAAGTAGCAAAGTACATAGGAAAAATAACAGATGAAGGACTAACAAGACCCGCGACAACAAACAACGAAAAAATAAGAGAAGCAGTCCAAGAATTAATAGAAGCACACCTAAAAGAGAAAGGATATGAAAAAGATAAAGAAACTCTCACAAAAGATAAAATAAAAATACACATTGCGACAAGAACGGTAAAAAACAAAGGTAAAAACGCAGTAATAAAAATAAACAACGGATATTTATGCAAGGAAACTATAGAAAAAGCAGAAAAACAACCAGAAAACATAAAAGAAATGGCAGAAAACTTAACAAATGCAGGAATAAACATGACACCAGAAGAATTCGCAAGAATAGCACAAAAAATAATGCCTGAAAAAGAACAGGGCAAGAAAGAAAAAATATTTGAAGAGTTCTATTATTAACAACACTCTTTCCGTTAGATTTTTAAACAAACCAATAGTTCTAAGAATAAAATGTTCTACAGAATAAGCGTTCAAGACCATGTACGAGTCCCGCCAAAAATGTTCGGGAACGACGTGAAAAAATCAGTACTAGAAAGCGCGAAAAAGCAGTATACAGGGTTAATAGACCAAGAATTAGGGGTGGTAGTAACAGTTGAAGACGTGAAAGAAATAGGCGAAGGAATAATAATACCGGGAGATGGAGCGAGCTATTATCAAACAATACTAAACATATTATCGTACAAGCCGGAATTACAAGAAGTAGTCACAGGAAGAATAAGAGACATAGCAGACTTCGGAGCATTCCTAACATTAGGACCTTTAGACGGACTGATACACGTATCACAAACTATGGACGATTACGTAACATTCTCAAAAGATAAAAGTTTGCAGGGCAGAGACAGTAAGAGAGCCCTGAAAATAGGAGACAATTGCAGAGCAAAAGTAATAGCTGTAAGCTTCAAAGATATAACAAACCCAAAAATAGGGCTGACGATGAGACAACCAGGACTAGGAAAAACAGAATGGGTAACAGAACCTGCACAAGCCGCCAAGAAACCAGCAAAAGAAAAACAAGAAAAACCTGCCAAAGGAAAAACTGATGGTGGAAAGAAATGAAAAGAAAGGCGTGCAAAAGGTGCAAACTATTTGTAGAAGAAGAAACATGCCCATTGTGCAAAGGAAACCAGTTCATACTAAACTGGAGAGGAAGACTAACAATACTAAACCCTACAAAATCAATGATCGCACAGAAAACAGGACACCAAGCAGCAGGAGAGTACACGATAAAAGCAGAATAAAGGTGAAAAAATGCAGATAACAATAACAAAAGAAGAAGAAAACAAGTTCCTAGAAAGAAAAGAAATAACAGGAAACTTATTATACCAAGGAACAACGCCAAGCAAGATAATACTAACAGAAGAAATAGCGAAAAGGTACAACGCCGAAAAAAACAATGTAGTAATAAAAAACATAAAAACAAAATACGGCTTACAAGAAGGAACTATAAGCGCGGTAGTATACTCCAATGAAAAAGCGAAAAAACGCTCGGAACCAATAACAAAACACCAAAAAGGCGGAGCGACAAAAAAAGAAGAAGGAGAAAAGAAGTAAAATGGCATCACCAGCACAAAAAAGCAAAGGAAAAACAAGGCAACACTACGAAATTCAAGGAAACAGAGCGGTACCAAAAAACCAAAACTGCCCAAAATGCGGGCCAGGATACATACTAGCAAACCATACAGACAGAGTGAACTGCGGAAAGTGCGGGTATACTGAATACAAAAAGAAGTGAGAATAAAGAAATTGCCTGAAAGTTCGCTATCCACACGGCAAGCCGATGTGGTATTACGCGAACCGCTCAAAACGTCCGACGTTTTGGCGCGCCAAAAACTAAAAGTTTTTGAGCGTTTCTCGCT
>JACQMS010000009.1 GCA_016203445.1 Candidatus Woesearchaeota archaeon | reverse complement strand
TTGTCTAAGCATACCAGAAAAACTCCTCAAAGATTGAGATATTCCATAATGGCTTTGGAGAGAGAGGGTATAATTAAGGAATCTTTTACTCTTTATGATTATTCATATTTCGGAATATTGTTGTTCAGAGTTTATTTTAAGGGTGCTTACGTCAGCGAGGTTGAGAAGTCTAGGATAGTTAAAGAATTGTCAAACAATCAATTCATCACCTCGTTGTACGAATTCGGCGGAGAGTTTGACCTTACTGCAGAGTTCGCTTCTCCTAATCCTTCAAGATTCAATAAGGAATTGAAAAAGCTTTCAAGACTTATTCCTACGCTTAACGATTACAAAATAGTTTTAAACCTTGTAACTTACGTGTGCCCTAAGCAGTACATTACTAAAAGCGAGCAGTTGCAATTGCTGAATACTGAAAAGATAGTTGGCGGCGATAGGGATAGGGAAACTTTCTCTCAGAACGAGATGGCGCTGATAAAAACTTTGTACTTCAACCCAAAAATGAGGTTTTCTGAATTGTCCAAAATGACGAAGCTTAACGTGAAGACTGTAAAAAATATTCATAAGAACTTGTCAAAAAGAAACATCATAAGAGGTTGCAAATATATTTTGGACAACGAAAAGTTGGGGATACAAAAATTCAGGTTGTTTCTAAGACTTCACAACGTCAGCCCCGAGAGAGATGCACAATTGATAGAATATGTTCTGCGAACAAGAGAGGCGGTTAACATTAACAAAACCGTTGGTGATTGGGATTTAGAAATAGATATTGAAGCTCAAGAAAAATCAAGAATACGCTTCATAGTGATGAAGCTTAGAGAAGAATTCAAAGACTTAATAGAAACTTTCAACCTTATAGAATATTACAACTCCTACAAAAGGTCGTACCTGCCATTATACCTCTTCCAAGAAGGAGGAAAAGAATCGTAAATTCACGATCAACACAAGCTATTCATTAAATTTGACAGTCACTTACTCGAAAGGTATTCCGAAATAGCTTGAGTTCCATTCTCTTTGTATTCCTAACATGTCAGGTATTGCGAAGTATGGCGGCTGGTTGTGTCCGAAATAGCTATTTTGTATGTTTCCCCAGCTTCCCAGCCCGTACACGTTTGTTCCCATCATTTTCCATGTTCCTTTAAGCGCTTCTATATCTTGGTGTGCTGGTTCTACTATGAAGTCTACTTTTTTTCCTTGTTTTTGCATTTCTTTTTGTATTTCTTCTATGAATTTTTTTATTGGTGCATTTCCTTCGCCTGGTGTTACGTGTTCGTCTTGGTATCCAAAATTGTCTGTTACGTGTATGTGTCCTACTACTCCTTCTTTTGCTAATTCTTTAGCGTGTTTCACCAGCCATTCATCGAACCTTTTGTCTGCTTGCTCCCTGTTCTCTCCTGGTTTTGGCTGCAAAAATTTTCTCCACATATTCATGTGACCTATATCTAGTGTTGCGCTTACGTGCTTTTGTGATTCTTTTGCCGCATCTTCTTCTGATAATCCTCTTTCTTTGTGCAAGTACTCAGCTAATTTTTCTCTACCTTTTGTTACCAATTCTATTATTTCTTTTGGATGACTTCCCCACTGCTCTGGAAGCCATGCTTCTGGAGCTATGAATAATGGTTTTTCTAATTTTTTCATTTTCGTTTCGTCATACGCGTACAGCGCAGCTCTTGCCAGAGTGTCCGCGCTTCTTTTTATTCCTACTTCATGAATTGTTGTCTGGTTGTCTTGTCTTTCTTTTTCTTGTTCTGCTTGTTTCGCGTATGATAATGCTGCTTTTTCTTCCCATTCCACTTTTCTTTTTGCTTCCTGCAATTGTTTTTCCATAAATTCTGAAGGAGTGTTTTCGTACCCTTCGAAGTCTTCAGCTCTTTTTCCGAATTCTGCAACCATTTTTCCCGCTATAACATTTTTTTCTTCTTCGTCGTGCGCGTTTTCAAACCTTTTTTCGTAATACTTTTTTCTTTCTTCAAGTTTTCCAAGAATTTTTCTGTCGTGTTGCGATGCTTCAAGAAATCTTGCGCTTTCCGCCTCATGCTGTTCTCTTGACGCATCGAAATATTTTCTTATCCATAACACTTCGTCGGCTACGTCTTTCATTTCTGGATGTTCTTCTCTCATTTCTGCTACTGCTTGATCAAAATTCAGAGTTCTAAGTTTTACTTTTCCGAATTCATCAACTTTGTATCCCTTAACTATATCATTTCCGTTTTCGTCTTTAACTATTTCTTTTTCTGGTTCGTGAACTTTGAAATTTTTTGGTATTGCTTGAACATCTCCAGTGTCTTCTCTTGCGACCATCACAACTCCTTTTTCGTCTTCTTCTGGATGACCCAAAAACATCGGCTTCTTTTTTCCTTCTTCGTATGATGGCACTGATTGCTCGAACTCTTTTGCGGCTTGTGATACTGGTCTTTGCCATTCTCCTGTGTGAACTACTACTGGTCCTCCTCTCGCGGTGTCCGCCGCAAAATCTATTGCTCTTCTTAATTCTGTTATAGTTTGCTCTGCTCTTTCTTGGTTGAACCCTCTTTCTGAGAATCCTGACAGCCCTGTCATTCCTACAGTTGCATGGGTTGATAATTCTACCTTGTTTATTTTTGCTAACTCTTTTATCGCTTCTCTTTCATCCTTGCCGTACATTTCTGGGGTTGTTGACCTTCCCCCCATCGATCCTTTGCCCGTTCCTGTAAACCCTAATTCTACGTGAGTTGCTCCTTGTCTTATTCTTGCTTTTAGTGATTGTAATTGGTTGTCGAATGGTGGCGCGCTTATTCCGAATTGTATGTCTGATACTCCTTCAGTTGTTTCCATAGCTAGCCCGTAATTTGTTCCTTGCTTGAAATACGCCCTGTCCATGCTGTGGTTGTAATCCATTTTTTCCTCTTAGTACTGGGTTTTTACCGTTTTTCGGGTTTAAAAATGTTTGTCGGATGCTCGGGTGTGTCGCCGCGTTCTCTGCTACCTTCCTCCGGCCGTTCCAGTATCAGTATTTCCATTTTGTGATTGTAACTCATCTAACAGTCCTACGTAATAATGCCTCTTTATTTCTTCGGAAGTGAGTGCGGTGTTGTAAAATATTGCGTCATCTATTAATCCTGTAAACCCTTGCCCTCTCACCGGCCCAGCACCCAAAAGTATCATTGCGGTTTGTGAAACGTCAGGGATCGTGCAATCAGTATTTTTTAGTTGTATTTGTTCTCCGTTTTTGTAAAGTTGTATTTTTCCATCACCTTTTCCTACAGCTATTATGTGTTGCCAAGTATTTTCCTCCCACAAACTTTCTGTTGCGGATGTTTCAGCCGGTTCAAATACACAAGTTCCTCCAACAAAATTTATATTTTTTCCGTTGTCCTTATCATTTATCACGACCATCATTCTTGATGTTGGTGTTGGGACATATTCATCCCACCCCATTACTCCTACTCTCGGCCAATCCTGATTTTCTGATGGTTTCATCCACAATTCTAAAGTAAAAGGCGCTGTTGCTTTGGGCATGAACGATGTTTGTCTGCGAAAATGTGATGTTCCGCCAACAAGTTGCAACGCATTACCATGCATTCCTGAAGTGTTTATTCTTGCGCCGTCAAACACCCAATTAATAAAATTAAAACCTAAATCACTATCAAAATTGTTGTCAAAGTTATAACTCGCTCTTGAGCTTAAAGGTTTTTCTGCGCTGTAATGTTGTCCAATCTCTACCGTTGACAAAGTTCTGTTGTACATTCTAACACGCGATGCTTTGCCTTTGAATGATCTTGTTCCGGCGATATCAACATTTCTAGACCCTATAGTTAATGTTCCGTTGTTTGTGTATTCAGATTTTATTTCTCCCTGAGGTATTATCATTGATGATTCTAACTGTGAATTTATGTAAAGAGACATTTTTCTTGTAGTATTATCGTACGTTGCCGAAACGTGATACCATTTTCTGGGTTCTATCGTTGTTGTTCCATTGATCCACCAATGTTTAGCGCTCCCGCTTAACCTGTTTGCTTGCGCAGAACTTGTAACAATTCCAAAACCTATGGCTCCCGGTTTATCTCCAACACCACTCGGACTTGTACGTATTCTCCACAACCCAAAATCTGTTTGTCCATCGTCTATTACAGTGTTTGCAGTTTTGTTGTCTTGAACTAACAAATTATCGAACGTACCAAACTCGTTTTCCATATCAAAATAATACCATCCCTCCAGCGTGAAGCTTTGTGTTGCTTTCAATCTTTTTTCTTGTTCTTGATTTATTATTATATAGCTTGATTGTTCTGGTGTTAGTGACCCGTTAAGAACTGCAGTTATTCCCATTAGAACATCATTTTTTATTGTTGCATTTTTTAGCGTTATTCCTGTTTGACTGCCGAGTGTTGACCCTAGCAAGACACTTGTTACAGGCATTACATCTTTGGGCATTGATCTTTCTATACTCCAATAATCTCTCAATATTTCTTCTTTTGTTAATGCTCTTTTGTATATTTTTATTTCGTCGAGAGCTCCTTTGAATCCTTCAACTGCTTCTGTTAGCGCGCGTCCTGATGCTCCTATAAATAGGCTTTGGTTGTTTTCTGAAGGTTTTGACAACTTTTCAGTTTCTTGATACATTGATTCTCTTGATGCGTTTACTTTTTCCCCGTTAACTAATATATTTATACTAGTCCCATTTCTCACCATTGTTATGTGCGTCCAAGTTTCTTTGGGCAATGATTGTTCTGTTATATATGTTACTGCTCCTAGAAAGCCAGTTTTTGAATTTTTGTGCGAGTATATTATTTTTCCTGTTTCATCGAGTCCTAACATGTAAGGTATCCCTCCGTTGAGCCATGCTCCCGGCTGTTTTACTATCAGTCCGCTTGGTTCTCCAGTTCCTTGCTTGTCTAAGTACACCCACAAGCTTATCGTTAAATCTCCGGTTATATCTAAATAATCACTGTCAGGTATTTCTAGCGCATCATTTCCATCGAATGTTAATGCATTAGCCCCGTAATTATCTAATTTTTTTAGTCCTTCAGTGTATGATGGTTTGTTGTCTGTAACTCCTAGCAATGTATCATATCCACTCTGTGCATCCCACCCCATTCTTCCATTAGCAAATACTGGATAATACGCCGCTAATCCCGCTCTCCAACTTTCTGGGTATACATATCCAACTATTCCTTTGTAAACATAAGGTATATTTTTCATAGAATATTTGAATGGTTGTATCTCGTTGCTTTCTTTCGCTATCCTTACTCCTTCAACTTCTGAGAATATTTCATGCTTGTATGGTACCGTCGTGTAAAAGTTGTCTTCTCCCAATCCTGTCGTTGCATCGCCAGATTTTTTGAAATAGTATAATGGCACTAAACCTTCTTTTTCTGCGGATTCCTTATTCACACTTACGAACCCTAATTGTCCTTCTTTTCTTAGTTGTGACGGATTGTTAGTTCCTGAACCATTAACATAGCCAGTCGCATTACCGTAAGCATCAGTCCCAGTGGTGTAATAATGAGGCCCTGACGTTGATACATATCTTTTCAGCGACTCCTGCATTACATTGCTTTGATTCACACTTGTTAACCCCATAGTTGTCTGATATATTTTTGGTGGATTATCTGAGTATAATATTGAGTACAATTCTTGAAGCTCTATTGTGTAGAACCAGTCGTTTTCTGCAGGCCTGAAAGTCGAGAATATTTGTTTCTTGTCATTTTTCTGGCACAGCGTTAAATGTTTTTCTGGAGTGCCGAAATCTCTGAATGTTGCTATAGGCATGAATGAAAAATTTTCTTTTTCTGAAAGCCCCAAACCTAGAGCGCATGATTCACCGAAGTTTACTATCCTGAATGTTTCATCGTTTTGTTTCGTGCATATTGTTATACTTCCGTTAACTATTGATGTTTTTCCCGGAAATCCTGCTGATGACCCCCATGTTGAACAATCTGCTCGTGATGGGTCTGCAACCGTTACATTTGCTAATTCTTTCATTCCCAAATCCAAGCACGTTTTAGGCACTGGCGGCGGATTTGTGTTTGTATTTCCGTGAGTTGTGCATGCAGAAAATTTGGGCACTATCGCTAAATCTTTTTCTCCAGTCGCGTTTGGAGAAAATATTTGTAGCCATCCCGTACCGCTCATTCTTTTTCCATCAATCGTGAATGCTTCTTTTACTTTGAAGCTTCCCTGCCATGTCAATCTTTCTGGAGCAACATTATTTGTTTGTGACGCGCCTTTTGAATCATCATATCCTATTGTTACTCTTCCTTCATAAGGCAGTAATCCCGCTGTTGGATATTTTGGTGGTGATGGAACTTCCATATTTTCCGAAATTATTATTTTTTTTGCTATTTCTCTAATATTTATATCTTGTAAAGCTGTAATAAATATTTTTACTTCGTCTATTGTTCCTTTAAATGGCCTTATTAACAGTGATCTTTTTCTGTGGTTTGATTCGTCGTTTGATTCGTACCTGTATTTTAGTCCTCCTATGTATAATTCGTTGGCGTAATTGCTGTCTCCGAACGATGCGTCGCTTTCTGAATCAAGCCCTAGTATAGTTCCTGCAGGCATAGAATTATTTGTTGCTACAATAACTCCGTTGACAAAAATTTTTAGTGTGTTTCCGTTGTATGTCATTGCCACATGTTGCCATTTGTTTGGTTCCAATGTTCCTCCCGCCGCTAAATAAATAGAATCTGTTGGTGTTCGTGAGTGGTTCAGTCTTACCGCTCCAATTAATTGCCCGTTTCTCAATTCTATAAAGTATCCTCCGTGGCTTCCAGACATTTTTCTTGCTATTGTTGATGTCTCGTTGACACTTTCTGGTTTTATCCACGCGCTTATCGTAATGTAATGTCCTCGTAAATCTTTTGATGAGTTGTCGTCGCCCCTGCCATTGTTGTTATTTATAGCTGTTGGTGTTTGTTCAGCTCCAATACCTATTAAAGAGTTTCCGTTGAAGTATAATCCTTCATTCTTTATTCCTTCAGAAAAGCTTACTCCTGATATGCTATCTGGTGATTCTAAGTGATGTTCACCGTTAGGCGATTCTTGCAAATCTTCTCTAGTATTATCAAAACTCCAGAACGCATTTGCCAGAGGCATTCCTTTATTTTCAGTGTCAAGAATGTATCCGTGCTGATAATATGCCGGAGTCAATTTGTATTCTCCTCCCAACTCTTCGGAATTTATAGTCATTATATGATCTGCTGATATGTTTGATAATGGATCTCCTGTACTGTTTACTTTTCTGGCTCTGTATATTGGTGTTAATAATTCGTTGATCGATGTTTTGTTCGCAACGTATCCTAGAGTTCCTACTTCTTCCCACGAGTAAGTGTTCACTATTAATTCTTGGTCATCTGGAATCATTGATGATAAATGGTTGACTTTTGAATAATTGTAGTAAGATTTTAGTTGGTGCGTCCAGCCTCCTATTGGCACTCGTAATATTTTTCCTATAACTCCTTCATCTTCATAACCAGTTTTTCTGTTGCCTGTTAATCCATTGATTGACGTTTTCAATCCTTTAACGCTCCCATCTTGTTGAAGAACTCCTAGCGCGTGGTCTTTAGTTCCATCATCCTTGTCTAAAACGTATCTGCGCAATTCTATCTTGTTAGCATTGTATCCTTTATCAAATTCTTCTTTGAATTTTGATTCTGACAGCGCCGCATAATATATTTTCAGCTCGTCAATGCTTCCATTGTATGCAAAGTGATTTTGCAGAGGACTTTGCCCTGGAGTGTTGGCATCTGATTGGAATATTACCGCGTTTAAATCACTATTATAATTAGGCTCGTTACCTATCCATAATGGCGTGTTGTTATTGTGTGATATTCTTACTGGTGTAGCGCTAACAACATGTTCACCAAGCAGTGCTCCGTTGATGAAAACTTTTTGTACTGTTCCGTTAAATGATACTCCAACATTATTCCAAACTCCTTCTTTGAAGTATGACGGAAGAGTGTAGCTCGCTCCGCAATTTATTACTTCTTCACACCGGTAATCTGCGAATAATATGTTATTACCATTCATGTCTTTTCGTATTCTTATAGCAAATCCCTGCACGTCAGTGCTGCTAAGTATAGTTGCTCCATGCGCCGAAACCACAGGAATTTCTGCAGGGTTAACCCAGACTTGTATAGTTAGAGCCGACAAATTTTTTCCTATCAATCCTAAATTTATGCTTTGATTTATCTTGCTGAAATTCAGTGCTTTGCCTATAACTCCTTGAGCGAATTCTACTCCTCCAATGTTCTGACCGTTTCTTTGTGATTGTGAATCGTCTGTAAGAGAATCATCAAAACTGTACAACCCTTGTAATTTTGCTTCTGAAAATTCTGAGTATATCATTGCAACCTCTGCTCCGGTCAACTGTCTGTTGAACGCTTTTATTTCGTCGATACTTCCATTAAAATTTCTTACATTTCCGAACCCAGATCTTTTCAGCCCGGTCGTCATTTCATTAGGTGTTAGCAATGCTCCTATATAAAAGTTTGATACTGCAACATTTGGCTCCGAGTCTTGAGGTGCATTAGCACTTCCAACAAATTTTCCGTCCACGAATAATTTTTGCGTGCTCTCATTCCAGCTTATTACTGCATGATGCCACACACCTTTTTGGTAACTTTTTGTACTCGAATCTATATTCGTGAGAACTGTTGACTCATCTGAGTTCTTGAACACTCTTTCAGCTCTTAACACATCAGAAATTCTTATTCCTGTATTAGTATCAGGAGTACTTTGTGGATATAATATCAGCGAGTAATCACCTGTTGCTAAATCTTGTCCGTCGCTCATCTTAGCTACTATTCCCGCATAAGGTTTTGACATTCCTGTCTCTTTGAACCACACACTTATACTCCCTTCAGGTTGCAGTGTTAGTGACGATCTTACAGTTCCTTGTTGCTCACCATCTTGTGATGGCTGTACTACTACGTACCCTTCAGATTTTGATAAATCCAGCGCCCGCCCCGAAACTCCCTGATTATAACTTACAATTCCGCTTTCTACCCCGTTATTTATTCCTTTAGTATCTTGAGTGTTTCCCTCGAATTTCCACTCGCTTACAACACTTGCATTCAGAGTTTTTCTTTTGTATTGCTCCCTTACCTCTTCGCTCGTTAATGCTCTTTTGTATATTTTTACTTCACCTATCGAGCCATTGTATAAATAATCACTCTGCCCTATACCTGCACGCCCATAACTTCCTATGAACAATGGCGCGTCATTATCTTTTGGTGTAATAATTGTTGCAGTTCTATTCGCGACATCACCGTCAATGTAAAGTATTATTTCTTTGCCGTCATATACTCCTACTGCTTGATGCCATTCGTTTAGTGATGGTGTCGATGTTCTTAAGTGTTGATAGTTTGTTCCATCACCTATTCCGAATATGAATGTTGAACTTGTTGAATATCTTAATGTGTAAGTAGTATTAATATTGTCCCCTTCTCTCGGAGATTTAACGAGTATTGATGCGTAATCCACATTTTTTCTAGTTTTAAACCACGCGCTAACACTGAAAGATTTTTGTACACCCATGCGTATATCAGGAGTGTTGTTTATATGAGCGTAATCATTGCCGTCAAAATCTAAATATTTTCCTATGTATGACTCCCCTTCCGCAGGAACGTTTTCTGAATTTATCGGAAAATTTATTTTTTCATTAACCGCAGAAAGTTCAAACTGTCCTGCAACGTCCGCCTTCTTTCTCGCGTTGAACGTTTGCAGCGTCCACATACCGCACTTTCCCTCATATTGGCACCCGCACTTCCACCCGCCGCTCTTTCTGCACACGTAAACCGCAACATAATTTTCTCCATCACCAATATCTTCTTCAGTTAAGACCAAATTTTTTGTTGCAGTACCTCTAATCCAACTGCTTCCTTTATGCCCTTGTTGAGAGAATTCAAACGGTTCCCAATCATTTTTTTTCGTGCTATAATAATATCCTATTTTGTAAATGAACAACTCTCTTCCTTCAGCTATCACCCTTGTAGAAAGAGTTTTTCCTTCCTGCAAACTGTACCCGCTTGTTGGCTCTGTTGTTTTTAGAATCACTGACAAGTTTTGTTCTAGAACGTCCCATGGCGGAGCATACTGTCCGTATTCTGTATCGTTGTAATTTTCTGATTGCAGGCTCGCGCGTATAGCTTTTCCCAACGACGGAGTTACTGACTTAGATTTTTGCTCAATCCTTTCTCCAGGGGCAACCAACGGGTCGTCAGGAAATTCTGAAACTATACATCCTGATAGAATAATCAGCAAAAATGAAATTGCAACAATCATCATCATTATTGCTTTTTCTCTCATTGATCCTGCCTCTTAGAATTTATCATATTCAATGCCTTTTTTATATCATCATCAGTCCATCCAGAACCTTTCAAGTATGACTGCACGTCTTGAATTTTGTAGCCTTGAGAAAACGTGTTTGTTAAGTAATCTATTAATGGAAGTATTTTTACGTCTAATTGTTGTCTTTGAACTGTTTGCTGATTTTGCTGGCTTATCACTGGCGTTGCGAGTCTTTGAGTTCTTATAATTGTTTGAGGTTGCACCTGCCGCTGTTGCATAATTCTTGGCTGTGAACTTTGAGCCGTTTGTGTGACCATACTGGCACCAATTGGTTGCCTGATTCCGTTCGCCTGAAACCCATAAGCTGACTGTTGAGGTAATTGCGGAGTTTTATGCTTTCGTAAATTATTGAGCACTAGAATTATCGCAACTATTATTAGTATAGATGTTAAAGATAACACTATTATCATAGAATTGTTATTTCCCGGTTTTTCTTCAACTGGTTGTTGATTCTCAACACCTGAGTTTTCATCGGGCGCTTGTGAAGTATCATTTGTCTGATCAGTAGAACCTGCCTGCACATTTTGATCCTGCGCATTTGCTTGATCTGATTGGTTGCTGGAATTAGCTCTAGACCTTGTTGCATTAGAAAAGCCTCCACCAGCTCCCATTCCTCCATCAATAATTTGAGAATTTGTAGAATCTGTTGACGCTGTAGAACCAGCATCATCCAATAATGAATCTGCTGGTTGTTCTGATGGTTGCGCCGGCGGTTGCGGAACTGCTCCCACCGATAACCAAACAAACAGTGATAACACCAATACTAACAAGGCAATTCTCAACCACTTTTTTACCATGATAACACCCTTTTTTGTTGAAATGTGAGAAACTGCTAATGGCAGTTTCTGAGCATGATCAAAAACCTCACGCCCCGGGCTTTAGCCCGGCGGTTCTTGACACTTCTTTAGACGTTTTTAAACCTTGCTATCGCCTGTCTGTCCTATAACTATCTGAAATTTTTCTTTCCTCATTTTTTTGCGCGCCCGTTCCCGTGTCATGATGCATATATGATCTCGCCTCATCTAATTGTTCCTGCATCGCATAAAAATCTTTTTTCGCGTCACTTGATACGTAAGATGTTTCTGCACGCACCGCGTCCATTGACTGCCTGTATGATTCCAAAAACCTTTCATCATCCCTGTTGGCCTTGCCTGCAGCTATCCTTTCTAAAACTCCAGGAAGTGTTTCTTTAACTCTTGAAGTTACTGCATAAAAATCTCTTAATTGTTGCTCTCTTGATGCATAATCAACAGCCCCATCTTTGCTTGCGCGCCCGCCCGTTTCTCCTCCAACTTCTTCTTCTTATGATTGCTTTTTTATTTTTTCTTCAGATTCTTGTTTTTCTTTTCTTTCTTCCTCGTCATGAAGTTTTTCAGCTCTTATTTCGCCAACAGCTTTTTTTTCTTCTAATTCTGCCTGCTCTAAATCTTTTTTTCTTTGTTCCTCTATTCTTTTCAAAATTGCTATTCTTTTTTCTGGCGGTAATTTTTTTATTTCTTCTATTGACAGTCTTGACTCACCGTTGTCGTTATTATTTTTTTCTGCCATTTTTATAATCCCAGATACCTGTCTAATTCTTCCGCTGTTTTTCTTATTTCTTCAAATGTTTTCTCAAAGTCTTTGTGCAAATCTTCTATAAGCATTCTTAACTCTTCATCTCTCAGCTTGTACTTCTTTCTTGTTTGTATTACTATTCCTGTTTCCATCAGATTGTTCAAGTGATGAACTACTGTTCCTCTTGCCAGCCCGAGATTTTCCGATAAATCATCACTACTTAGTTGTTTTTCTTGCTTTGAAGCCTTCAGTAGCTCAACAAATATTCTGAAACAACTCTTGTCTTTGTCCCTGTTTCCGAAAAGTCCTAATGATTCTCCGAACCATTGCAGTTCTTGATTTATGTTCCCTTGATGTTCCGCCGGCCTTCTTAATCTTATTATTGTTATTCGGCGCTCCATTATGAAGTATTTCTCTTCAGAGTTTAAAATTGTTTCTGAATCGTTGGCAGTGATTATTAGTATTGTTGTTTTAGTGACTACAAATGTTTTTATATAGACTTGCGGCAGTCAAACGCCCGCTAGAGGAATTTATGAGTGTTGATAGATTAACTGTTTTGGTTGTTGACAGGAGCTTGAAGACTTTAACTCCTGAGAACTGTGATTTGTCACCAGCAATTTCTTCATTACGTTCCAAAGGTTATGATGTTATAACTGCCAGAGGTCCTGAAGATATTAAAGGTCCGTATCATGTTCTAATTCTTCACCCTTCGTGGGGTGATTGTGAATATTTTAGGGAGCATCATAGAGCGTACCCTTCAACTCCTATGATTTTGCAATCGGGCAGAAAGCTTTTGAGAGAGATGCCCGGAGGTGTTGGTAAAACTTATCAGCAGGACGCGGAAGGGATTTTTATGAATGAGTCACCAACTCTTGAGGGACTTTTGGAGCTCGTAGAAAATCTTGTGAATAGTATCAGAAAGCAAAAAAGTGCCAACAAAAATAGCGAGCCTGTCACAGTGTTTTAAAAAAAAAAGAAAAATATATTAATACCACGCGCATATTCCTAAGATTAGAGAGGTGTTTTTTATGATTTTTGACAGAGTTTCTCCTGCCGAGAGCGTGGCGTATTTCTTTTTCAGAATTATATTTGGATTACTTTTCGCCCAGCATGGCTTGCAGAAATTGTTTGGTCTTCTCGGCGGTGAGCAGGCAGAACTTTTCAGCTTGATGGGCATTGCAGGGGTTATTGAACTTTCAGTAGGTGTTTTCGTTGCTGTTGGATTGTTTACAAGGCCTTTCGCTTTTCTTGGCGCAGTAACGATGATTATAGCTTATGGAATGGCCCACTTTTCAAGAGGATGGATTCCCATACAGAATGGCGGAGAGCTTGCACTGTTGTACTTAGCAGCATTTTTATTTATATCTACTAGAAAACATCACGATTTTGATATTAACAAACTCGTTAATTTGCTGAAGGGAAGACGTTGAATACGCACTTGCAGTTCAAAAAATATTTATGGTGCAAATAATACCTAATAATGGTATTTTTTAGACCAAAAGATTTAAATAATAGTGGTATAATTTATACCACATGACTACAATATCAAATCACAAAAAAAGAATTGCGGAGCATTTAGAAGAATTACAAGAGGCAGTAGAAAAAAATATAACTTCCCGTGCAGCAACAATAGGATTTCACGCTTCCGCTTGTGCATTTGATTTGCTGGAAACATATCTTCATAAGAAAAAACTTCTCGAAGAGGAAGGTGAAAAGGTTGAATAGAAAGCTCCTCATATCGTGCGCATTATCATTTGTCAGCTTTTTTATTAGAGCTCCGAGAATAGATGATGCAAAAATAAGAGGGGTATATCTTTTTGGATCTGTTGCCAGAGGAGATTTTAATGAAAACAGTGATATTGACATATTTATTGATTCACCAGATAAGTTTATGTCCGCAGAAGCAAAGAAAACAGTTCAAAAATTCTATGCCAGTGAGGATTTCAAAAAATTTTCGTTGTTGGGAGTGTCAAATGATATAAACGTTTTGAGCGGAAACATTAATGATTGGGAGTTGAAAGATTCTGTCGCAGAAAATGGCATTCTTTTATATGGACGAACAATTCCTGATAATGCACAAAGTTTTTTTCTTGTCAACTTTGAACCCATAAAAAAAAGTGCTGTAAGAAACAAACTCATTCGATCATTATTTGGAAGACATGAAAAATATTCAAAAGGTGAAGGTCTCGTGAAAAAAAATGAGGGATTCAAAAAAGGTGAAAGATGTTTTCTGATCCCAACAAACAAAAGTCAAGAAGTTTTGCAAGAATTTGCAAAAAACAAAGTTTCCTTTACTCTCGAAAAGTTATGGAAAAAAGATTGATGCTTATAATCGCCAAAGTGTAGTTTGATTCTGAGTTCTTTATTCAAATTTCAGAATCAATTGAGAAATGGTAATAATTTTCATTATCATCTTGTAATCTCACGTATGTTTTTCCCTTGACAGTCCAGAAATCTGTTGATTTTTCATTGTAAAGAGGGGAATATCCTGTTGATTGTATTGACTCAATTATATTTTTTGTTGTTTCATGGAATCGTTTGTAAGGATATGTTGTTGTTTTTGTATATGATGTTCTGAAATCTGTTGAGCTTCCGTCGGAAAATGTTATTCTGGTTGCTGGTCGTAATTGGTATAAAGTTTTAGTCATTTCATGTTGTATAGTTACTGAAGGGTTTTGTTCTTGTCGTACTACTTCAACAACTGGTTCATAATTGTGAATACATTGTGTGTAAAGTTTTACGAGTGTTTCTTCCTGCTCTTTTTGAGCTTCTATTATTGTTGGTTGTTGAACTATTAAGTTTTTAAGAAAAATGCTGACGTTAAAAAAATCATCGCTATTTCTTAAAGGAACTTCTCCTTGTTTTGAGAGTGCCCCCTCCATCAATTGAACACTTGAATCAAAACATGACTTGCTGAATGACTCTGCGGTGAACTGTAAAGGACTGCTAATACTGGGCTGGGAAAGAATTATTATGATTATTCCTATAATAAAAACTATCAATGCAAGAATTATGAACGTTGAAATTTGTCCTTTTTTACGCAGTGATAAGAAAAATAGTGCTGAAAAAATAAATGGAATTGCTACCAATTTTTGAGGTGTTGCAGGAGTTTCTTGAGGGTTATGAACCACAGTTATTTCACCATTTTCTCCAACAGCGGTAAGATTCCCTTTATCAAACAAGATTTTTACAGAACCACCCGTAATTTCAGAAATTTGAGTGTTTGCTTCATCAACATTTTCTAATTTTATCATCCATTCAGAACCCTTCCTCAATTTTATATAATTTGAAATCGTGGAATCAAAAGAAGACTGAGAAACATCAAGAGTTTCTATCAACGAAAATTGGTCTGATAAAGAGTACACAGCGTCTCCGCTTGTTTTCGCAGTGTAATCGTCGAATCCGTTGAGTTTTTTTTCTATGTTGAGTATTGCGCTTTTCGTCTTAATGGTTCTGTCCGCAGTATTGAAAACCGAACAGTCCGCGCAAGTGTACGGTTTGTCAACGATGCAGAGAAGATCAGGTGATTTTAACTGAATACTCGTTCCTATCGTTGAGAATGTATAACTAGAAGTATCTGATAGAGTCCAACAAGAACCAGCATCAACAGTTTTCCTCTCACAATTATTACAACTGACACTTCGCTGAACAGTTTCTGTTACAGCATTAGCAAAGCGTAAAGAACTCTGAAAGTTCAACTCGACATTTGAAGCTTTAAGAAAATCCTTACTCGTAGTTATACTGCCCTGATTTTTAGATAGTACTTGAAACCCTTCACCACCATGATTCATAGTGTACTCCTGCTTTTCCAAACTCAAAAGAGTAGTAGAACCATCTTTTTGAGTAATAATAGTTTTCTTATTATTTTTAGTCGTTACATACCTAGTGATTATTTGTTGCGCACCGTCTACTATCATAGAATTCTTCTTCAAATCTTGAGCAAGATTTTGGAATTTTTGTGCAGTAGTCAACACTTCATCATCCTTCTTCATAATAGCCCAAGAACCACTCTCAGCAGAAAGAAAACCATCAAAATACCTCGCATTCGTAAAACCAGCAATACCAACATTATTAATAGTATCACCAATAGAAAGAGTATTCCCTTTCGTAAAACTCACACTACCATCATTATTAAGCGTTACTTTCGTACCAGAATCACTCGACTGCAATAACACAAAATTCTTAGAAAATTGCGAAAGAACATCATTAACAACAACCTCATCCAATTTTTTAGTATCAGAAAACTTATTAAGATTCTTATTGTACAATAATTGATCAGAAGTAAGTTTCGCAGGATACTTAACCTTAAGAACGTCAACCTTTTCCTTAGGAATCTTATCTATATTTGCAACAGGAACTTTTTCTTGACCAGAAGAAAAATCCATAGAAGCATACGCAGATTCAGGAACATCATCCCAACGAACAATCAACGAAGGATTCACAGAAGACCAATCAGAAACCTTAGAATAATCACCAGAAGACCAATCGAAAGATTGAGGATTGAAATATTTATCTTCTTCTTGAATATTTGTAGGCATGGCAGAAACTGGAATTGTGATAAGAACAATTTTTAGGGTGAAAAACAAACCAAGAAAAAGTAACCAAAATACCCTTTTTTTCCTGCCTTCTTGCATAAAAAGGTTTATAAACTTACACCTTATAAATCTTACTTATGGGGGAGAAGTTTAGTTTGTGGCTAAGAAGATTGTTAATAACTGGTAATGTGTTAACGACTGCATACATCATGACCAATAGTGTGAATTTTCATGAACTATTAGCACATGATACTTTTGCACAAGAAGTTACTTCTGAAAATCCTCAAGACTCTTTAGAAAGAAGGGTTCAAGAAAAATCTTCTCTTCCAATAAATAAAATATTGGAAGAATTCTCTTTTGTTTGTTATAACAACGATAGTAGAACGGATACCTTAAATCAAATTTTATCAGAATCTCGAACTCCTTCAATAGTATTCTTTTATAATGACTTAGTGAATAATCAGAATATTGTTAATGGATCAAAAAGACAGGCTATTGCACTTTCTGAAATTTATCAAATGAATCATGAGATTATTAGAGGTATAGCATTCCCATATAGTATCATTCCTTCGGATGTTCTTCAAGAAGGGGCATATTTCAAAAGAGTTCATGATTTGACAGGCGCACCCAGTACAAGACTGTATGTTCCAGTATCTGACACCCCCACCACTACTTTTTCATTCATTGACACACAATTTGGAAGTCAAAAAAGAATCACAGATGTTCCTGTATCTGTTCGTGACATTCCAGAATACTGGTTTCAAACTAATCTTTTTCAATCTGGGGAACGTACCGTGTATAGATTTTTAGATACTTTTACGTGGCACGAACTTCACGCTGACGGTAGAGGTAATATTCTTGATCCTGCAGATAATAACAGAGTTGTTGGTGTTGATGTTAATCCTGAACTTGTTAATTATTGGAATTCTCTAAGAACCGAACATGAACAATCTCAAGACTCTTCTGCTAATAATGAGCGATAAAATTCTTTTCAAGAAATTAAATTGCGAAAGGTCGCATCACCGCTAGTTCTCGCAGAGAAGTTATCAAAACTATTCAATGATTTTTCTATGCTGAGAACCGCGCTATTCGTTTTTATCGTTCTATCAACAGTATTGAAGACTGAACAGTCTGTACAAACATAAGGTTTATCAACGATGCATAACAAGTCCGGAGTTTTAAACTGAATACTTGTTCCTATCGTTGAGAATGTATAACTAGAAGTATCAGAAAGAGACCAACAAGAACCAGCATCAACAGTTTTCCTCTCACAATTCAGGCATTGAACATCGTGAGTCATTTCTAATGCTTGATCTCCACCAAAAAGAAGTTTCTTGCTAAACGAGAGTTCAATTTTTGTTCCTGTCAGCTTATCATTCTCGAGTATAAGAGAAGAATCTTTTCCTGTCTTCACTATTGCGAGTTCATCTTTTATTTTTGTGGTAAATGTTTGTTCTGTGCTTGTCGTAATGGTTACTTTCTTATCAGATAACACTATTTTCACGTCTTGAACTCCGCCCATTATTTCACCTTGTTGAGTGCTAACCTGTGATGCTTTTTGAATCTTGAAAGTTTTAGTCTTCGTATTATACCCTAAGTTTTCAAACTTTTGAGCATTCATGACGTTCTTACCACCAGTAAGCAAGTATTGATCCTTACCTTTAGAAACTGTTATATCATCGCCTGAAACTTCTACTCCTTCAGCACTCGTAAAAGCAATATCATCAACAGCTACGAATGAAGCTTTCACAACCTTAAAACCTTTATCAGTAACCTCGCCACCAACATCACCACTAACAAGATGAACATCAACAACACGACCAGACTCACGAGACAAAACACCGTTCAAAGTTTCACGAGAAAGAGAAGACCACTCGTTAGATGAAAGATCGTTGAGCGCTTTTTTTGAAACTTGACCGTCTTTCAATAATTGTCTTTGAGTATTAGAGAATTTTGATATTCCAATTTCATTAATTTTTGACTGATCCAAAACTTTTATGTGTTCATCTTTCAAAGATCCGACAACTTGAGAAAGAGTTCCCGCAGGAATGCTATTCACGTTATTAATAGTGACCGCCCCAGAATTAATTCCACTAATAACCTGCTCGGGAGAAGCAGACTGAACAGCATTAGAATCCTGCCAAAAAGAAGGATCTGCAGAATTGTCTTGTGCTCTTTCTCCTAACGCCATCACGACAGCTGGGGAAAAAACCACTACGATAACGAAAAATAAAAAAAGTACTGTTGATATCCTCCTTTTCATTGCAATAACTGTTCTTGAATATACTCTTTAAATACCCTGCGGTTCTGGAAGAGAGAGTTAATACTGATTACTCCACCACCCTCTTCTTCTTTTCTTAAACCTCCTTCAAGAGATATTTTATATATGATGATAGAAGGGAATCCGGTGCTAAAAAATGTTTTATTTGATATGGTAATTTGACCATCATACAACGTCATTCTATTGCTCTCCCGAAGGTGAATAAATTTTATTTTCTGGTCATATTCTGAGTTAAGAAATCTAACCAAACTTGCAGCACCTCTTGAATTATTTTTCTCCCCAGAATTAATGTCATCCCCCCAGAGTAAACTTATCACCGGTTTTCTTTCTTCCGCAGGCACGTTTTCTTGTCTTACTTCTCTCCAATATATTGGTGCTATTTGGTCTATGAATTGTTGGTAGAGTGTGAGGAATGCTGGAAAGTTTTGAGCATTAATGTTTTCGTAAGAGAATGGGTGTGTTCTTGCGAAATCATCCCAGTCACCAACTTTCGTTATAGGCAGTCCTCTTAATGTTTCTTCTACTGGCTGATGAAGTTCTCGATCAACTTTGTAGACTTCTTCTATTGTGACTGAATATTCTTGAGCGAGTCTCGTCGCATCCTCTCTAGAAATTTCTGTACTTGCATGGTCATCAGAGCTTCTTCTTTCTTGAACTTCTTGAGTATTTTGAGCTTGAGCTAAAGCACTAATCGTACTGCCAACTAATGCAACACTCAACGCTACCGGCAATACTACTCTTTCAATTCCCATAACGACGATGTATGATTTACTACTTTATAAAGGTTTTTCTGGGGTTGCCTGTCTTGGATAGTAGTAGTTTATTTTTAGCTTTTGAATTTCATTTTCTTCATTGTTGAAAGAATGAATTTTCTATCTTCTGAATTATATGCAGGATCTTTTTCTGGGTTTTTCATGACTCTTTTGGTCGCTTTTCCAAGCATTTGTTGTAGGTTTACTTTGAATATTTTTCTTTGAGTATTTTTTGTTGTCTCAAATCTTGTAAGGTTTTCGTGAAACGATAATCTTTCGTCTCCTGAATCAAATTTTTGAAGAAGTGCCAAATCATTTGTATTATACGTTGAGGGCAAAAAATCGTATTCTGTGAACTTTGGGATCATGTCAGTAATTATTACTTTTCTTTTATTTAAAATATTTTGGAACTCCATACTTTTCTCTTGATGTGACGGAAAGAATGAAAGATATCCAATTCTTTCACTTCCACTTTTTAAAAGGGCAAGCCCTATAGATGTAAAAAGTTCAAAAGGTTTTGGTGACGGTGTTGGATCCGCAAGAAAAACGTCAAATTTTGCGTAAAATTCTTTTGGAATTCCTTTAGTGAGATCTTTTGTGTGTGCTTTTAATTTAAGATTTTTTCTTTTTGCGACAGAATTTATAAATTTTACGAGTCTTATGTCTATATCAAAGACTACTATAGATTTTGCTTTTCCTAACAAACCTATTGCTAATGAAGTAAGATCATCATCTCCTATAACTGCAATATTTTTCCCTTCAAGATCCCCTCTCCAAAGAAGGTATGCTACTCTTCTGACTGATGTTATGGGAGTTACTGGTCTCTGATCAAAGAGGAACGTTGGAATTGGTTTTGTGAGAATAATTTTGTGTAATTCTTTAAGAACTTGGTGGAATTTTCCTTCTATTGGAATAATTTTGCCTTGACATTTTGTGCACACTTCTTCTTTAAAATCTTTTCTTTTAAATCTATGTGATAAGGAAATTTTTTTCCTATCTTTTCTTAGACTGCCGTTTAGTGTGAGCTGATGAAGGAGTCTCAAGACTCTTCTGTCACTTCCTTGAACATTGCGTACTATCTGCCAGAACGTCACTGGTTGATGTATTTGTATGTACTCCATGATATTTTTATGAGTTTTTTTATAAAATTCTTTTTCGGATTCCTGTTCGATAATTTTTGAATAGTCAAGAGCCATTTTATGCCCTCCAAATATGTATTTTTCCCGAAAATATTCCTTTAATAATTGACCTCATCGATTCATACTCTTTTCTTTTTGAACACTGCAAAATATCCATGTGAAGACAGTTATTTTCAGGCCATGTATGTACTACAAGATGAGAGCTTGAAAGTATGTATACTATTGTAACACCGTAAGGTCGAAAATTGTGGTGTGTTGACTTCAAAACTTTCAGTTTCATTTTATGAATGAACCGGTCAATAAATGGGTGTATAGATTCATATGTTCTAAGAATCCGTGCATCAAGATTGAATATTTCGATGATATTGTGGTCTATTGATGGCCCTTTCATAGTACTATTTTATCAGTATTGAACTGTTTAAAAACTTATACTTTTGAAGAAATAAAGTCAAGATATCTATCTTCCCAAACAAAGTATCGTGGTAAAGAATATTTGTCACTCTGTCGATTTATTTTCTTTCCTATGGCACTGAATGCACAAGAAAATCCTGCTACTCGCAAGATATGTTTTGTATACTCTGTAAAATCTGAGGTTTGACCGTTTGGGTATGAAAATGCAAAACAAGAACTGTGTAAATTTTTTTCAATCCAATTTTTTGAGTGGAAAATGTTTCTTTTCTGGTCTTCTTTTGAAAGCATAGATAAAAGTACATGTTTTTCTGCATGAGCTCCTATTGTAACTCGGTATTTTTTTAAAATGTTAATCTGTTCCTTGTTCAGTTGGGGATCACTTTGTTGAGCATCATTAATCGCGACAGTCCTCGAAATTTTGAGTTTTTGTAGAATGCTTTTTGTGGTATATTGATTTTTTTTAATTCCTTCTTTTGCATGAAGAACTGCAGAAATACGTTCTTTGGTTTTATTTAGTTGATAGATCATATTGTTAATTTTTATAGTGCTCTCTGAAGAACTTAAAAATGCTGACTCTATAACTTCAAACCAGTGTGGTTTTTGTGTATGTATATTATGAGTGTTTATGAATATTGCAAATGGGATTTTTCTTGATTTTAAAATTGGGAATGCATTAGTAAATACTGATGAATTTCCATCATCAAAGGTTAGTAGTGCAATATCTTTGCGCGTCTGTAGTGCATTGAGAAACTTTGGAAGCTCCAAGAATTCATATTTTTCAGAAGTGGTGGATATTATTTCTTTTAACTTTTTTTCACTGATAACATTTCCCACTTCAGTATCATAAAAATCTGGATGTTTATGAACCTTATGAAGTGCTATTGCGATTGCCATGACCATTTGTTAATGTTCTACTTTAAATATATTCCGGATAGTTTTTAATACTATAACCATTTTTTTCTCTGTTATGAGTGTGTTGTTACTTCTGGATCTTGATGGAACCTTGATTGATACACATAAGCACCATTGTATTATTTCAAGAAAGGTTTTGCGAATAATGAATAAAAGGTGTCCTAAAAAGTTGACTCACAACAGCATATATTTTCTTCTTCAAGGTTTTAGCTCCATTGAACGCAGTAATTTCTGGAATGAGTATAATACTATTGATAACCGAGAATACACAAATGATTGGAAGGTAATTTCACTTTTTTCAGACACGATATCATTTCTTGATTTCTGTAAATGTTTGGACATCGCAATTGTAACGGACACACCAGAGAGAAAAGCATGGCGAGAATTGAATCATTTTGGTATTAATAAATATTTTCGGGCAGTTGTTTGTTCGGGTACTGACGGATTGGAAAAACCTGAGGCAACTATGGTTTTAAAAGCTATGTCACTACTAAACAGCAAACCTTCTCACATATTTTTGATTGGTGATAGTGTTCTTGATTTCATTCTCGCAGAAAATTTATCCAAAATAACTCAAATACCTTTAAAATTGTTTATACTTGATAGATATAATGAAAGTTTGAAGATTCCGATTAGTCCCAGAATTAAGTTCCAATCAGTAAAGTCGCTATTAGCTATACTGCCCCATCTAAAATTATACTTACCATCCACAAAAACGAAACAATTATATACTACTCAACAGTAGTTATTAATATGACTTCATTGATATCTCCCGGCGTTCAATTTCAAGTTCCACCACTCGAAACAGCTCTTTCAGTTAATATTCTACAAAAAATAGGTAGTGGACGACAAGTTCAAGTATATGCTCTTCCCGAAAACAATCTTGTCATAAAAATTCCAAAATCAGACATGGAAATAGAAGAACCAGAACGACGCAGACAAGGATTAGAATTAATGATAGCACGAATGAATGCTAATACATACCTTCCAACTATACATGTATCTGAGAATGCAAGTTATCCTTTTGTGGAATTTCAAGAACGTGCTCAGACTCTCTATTTTGATTGTTTACAAAAAATAGCACAATCAAAAAAAGAACGTGGATTTTTTAGTGAAATACAAGCCCTTTTTGCGTATGAAAAAAGACTGTGGTCACGAGGACTTTTTCTCTTGGACTGGGCGGGACAATTAAATAATTTTTCGGCAGATAATGGAACACTAAAACTTTTCGATTTCGGAAGTATCACAGATAAAGAAGAGATAGCAATAGAATTCCTTGATAAAGAAATCGAAGGAAAAATCGAGGAGGTTGTTCAATCTTTAAGACAAAGAGACTTCACGATAGATTGCCACGAAACATACAGAAAAATAGCACATGACACATATAATTCAGATGTATTGTTAAATATATGGGGTTCTTCTCTTTGATTTAATACCTAAAAGGTGTCCAGTATAATTTTTCTTTTCAACAGTTATTTTCCTTCCAGCACAGTTAAGAATATTGATACATGCTTGTGTTTGTTTAAGTGCGAGCGCATTTTTGAATTTTTTCCCGAGAAGCATGCCAATAAGAACACTACTCACTCCTCCACTCGTAACAATTATAACTGCACTTTCTTTTTGATGTTTTTTAATAATATTTTTGAGACACACAAATATTCTCTTCAGAAATTGTTCCCAAGGTTCTGCTTTGGATGGTGTATAAACATGATATGCCTGATGATGCTTTTGAAGTAATTTAACAAGATCAGGATACATTTTTCCTTGCATAATACCCCAATTTCTTTCGCGAAGAAGGAGAGTCTTTTGAACAATAATATTTGGCAAAGAACGAACCATTTGTTCCGTTGTCTGTGTACACCTTCGTAAATCACTGGTGTACAAATAGCTACAAGGAATATTTTTCAAGTATTCACCAACAAGTCGTGCTTGCATAACACCTCTTGATGTGAGAGTACCTCCACTCCAACCCTGAATACGCCCAGAAACGTTATCAACAGTTTCTCCATGACGAATAAGAAAAATCTTCATATATTGATACTTGAAGCTAAGCATTTAAATACCCTTCGGAGAAATTAGTCTGTATGAAGATACTTATCATTAGTATAGGTCCAATATTTAAGAACATAGTTCATGGTGGCTCTCAAAAGATTTTGAGAGAACTTGCACTCTTTCTCGGACAAAAAGGACATCAAGTTACCATACTATGTACAAGACGAGAGGATAATAGTTTAATATTTCAACTTGGAAAAAATGTACTTGTTAAACCAATACTTCTTTTCAAAGAAATATACCCTTCTCCTTATGAAACTGCACCCTTTAAACTCGCGGAGACCGTTAAAACCATTGCAGAACATACGGAGATGAATGACGTTATCTACTGTCATGACTCACAAACATTATTATTTCAATGGTTATGGGAGAGGAAACCAATTATATGTTCATTCAGAGACTTCTCATACAATGAAACATTAGGTAACGCATTTCTTTTTGAAAGAGACGCACTGATTGTTAACTCAGAGTACGCTCAAGATTGTGTTTTATCAACGATTGGAAGATTTCAACAGGGGCTTAAAAAAAGAATAAAAGTCATAAAAAATGGTGTCAACCTGAAAACACTATATAGAGATGATTGTTCAAACATGAGAAAAGAGTTTGGACTTAATAAAAATTCTATTCCTATATTGTTTCCACACAGAGCAGATTACGAAAAAGGCTTGAAGCATGCAATGTTTACTGTAAGTGGTTTGGTTGCTCGAGGATTCAAAAACGTAGTACTCCTTATTCCATACTATGTTGATAAAAATAAAAGTAAAGAAGTGGATGATTTTTATGAACAAATTAGAAATCTTTCTCAAAAATTAAAGATAAAAAAGAAAGTCAAAATTCACCCTTGGATACCCTACGAACGTATGAGAGAATACTACTCTCTTGGAAAGATAACACTTTGTCTTGGAGATGCCGCGGAAACATTTGGGTCGAATGTCGCTCTTGAATCTTTAAGTTGCGGCACCATTCCAATCCTTTCTATGACTGGAGCTCAACGGTCAACACTCCCTGGATGGATTGCTCCAAAAGTTGACGTTTATGATGTAGAGAGCACAATTGATGTCTGCGTAAAAATACTAAAAGGAAAAATATCATTAAATTATCAAAATGTAAGAGAATTTTTGCACAAAGAATTTTCATATAATAAAATGCTTAAGTCGTATGAAACTGTTCTCAAAAATACTAAAAAGAATTTCCCCTTAAAACATCAAAAAGAAAAGGTGTTAAATAGTACAAGAAAATTATCTCTTGCACCATGGTGTTATATATCAAAAAAAGGAATGTATATAGACTACGACAAGAAATATTTGAAAAGAAAAAGGGTTCATAATGTTTTAGAAAACTGTAAAGTTGCAACCGTACAATACCTTCAAAGAGCAGGTGTTACAAAAGAAGAAATAATTCAAGAATATGGAATAACTGTAATATCTTCATTGTAAAAATTGTTGAGTTGAGCAGATACCAAAATTTTCTACTCCCTCTTCACTTCTTCCATCATTTCTAATTGGTGCGATTGTATGTCTATGAGTGTGCTCGCGAGTTGTGGTACGAGAAATATTGTTTTTTGTAGTATGTATGCGTGCTTCAGTACCGCCACGTCTTTGTCAATCATCTTTTTCTCTCCACTGTTTTACCCTTTCATCTTTTGATATTTCTTCGCCCTGCTTGAATAGTTGCGATAGTTCTAATATTTGCCAAGTTTTCTCATCGTAAGAATCATAATTTCCTATAGCTAACGCTTGAGCTCTTTCAACATGTTTTCCTATAAGAGTTCCCCGTAATTTTTTCCAGTCTTCGCAAATTCTTATTTTGTATCCCGAAACTTCTTCAGGAGTTTCTCTGGCTAACATTTCTATATCACTTTCTTCCATTTCTTTTTGCGTGAAAAGTCCTGCAACCGGTCTTGAAGTTATTTTTATCAGGCCTATTAAATTGTTGAGTGATACTCCTATAACTCTTCCTATCTGCCTTAATGCTCTTTCCTCTTTATCCAGCGAGTTGTAATTTCCTTCAATTGCAGTTATCAAATCTGTCACTCTTCTTTCTACTTGAGAGCATATTTTTTGTGGTTGGGAACTTTTGTATCTTTGCAGTCTTTGATTGTGATCCCATTTTTGCATATATTGAGTTATTGCCATCCATAATTTTTGGTTGAACTCTTCAGGAGTTTTAGTTGTCCCTATATCTTTTTTTTCTTTCCAATCTATTATTGGAGCGTATTGCTGGTGAGCGAAATATATTTCTATCTCGTAGCCAACAGCCAGCTCCATGCTTATTCTTCTAAGTCCTCTTCTTTCACCAATTGCTTGCTCTATCCCTTTTTTTGTTATTGATGCAAATGAGTAATGGTTTGTAGTAGTTGTTTCACTGGCGATGCTTCCAGTTATCATTATGGTTCCTGATTGTGCGTCCCCAACATTAGTCATAGCATAGGTGTTGTTGATTTGTTTTTAATATTTGCGGTGATTCGTCTGAAACAATCAGTTAACTTTTTGCTTTCTTTTTCTCGACGAGATTTTTTCCGCTACCTTTATATATAACCTCTTTCTCTTTTTTCTTTGTGGATATATCGCCTCCATTTAACTTTTTCACTTATGAATGCTCGACTAGAAGCTCGAGTATAATTGAGTCGTGCAACGAACGTTAATTCTAATGTTAAGTATATATTTTGTTAAGCTTTGATAAGACCATAATTTTATAGCATCGTAGCGCGGTATATATTTTTTGCGATGTTATGACAATTCCTCTTTATCCTAGAGGAGATTGCTGCTATGGGAGTTCGGCTTAGGCATGCAAGTCTGACAGCAATGTCGGCGAACTGCTTAGTAACACGTCGATAACCTTCCCTCTATTGGTGGATAATCCCGGGAAACTGGGGGTAATACACCGTAGGAGATTATTGCTGGAATGCTTTTTCTCTGATAGCTTCGGCGGTGGAGGATGGGTCGGCGGCGGATTAGGTAGTTGGCGGTGTAATGGACCACCAAGCCAAAGATCCGTAGGGGCCATGAGAGTGGTTGCCCCAAGAAGGACACTGAGAAACTGGTCCTAGCCCTACGGGGTGCAGCAGCTGCGAAAACTTTCCAATGCCCGAAAGGGTGAGAAGGGAACTCCTAGTGCTCAGTTCTACTGGGCTTTTGCCAATAGTAAAAATTTTGGCGAATAAGTGGTGGGCAAGACTGGTGCCAGCCGCCGCGGTAACCCCAGCGCCACTAGTGGCAATCGCGTTTATTGGGTCTAAAGCGTCCGTAGCCGGCATTGTAAATTTCTTGTGAAATCGTGGGGCTTAACTTCACGACGTGCAGGAAACACTGCAATGCTTGGGACTGAGAGAGGTGTAAGGTATTCTCGGGGGACCGGTTAAATGGGATAATCCCGAGAGGACCGCCAATGGCGAAGGCATTACACCAGAGCAGATCCGACGGTGAGGGACGAAAGCTAGGGGAGCAATCCGGATTAGATACCCGAGTAGTCCTAGCTGTAAACGCTGCGAGCTAGATGTTACGCATCCTTCGTGGGTGTGTTGTGTCGTAGAGAAGTCGTTAAGCTCGCCACCTGGGTAGTACGGTCGCAAGGCTGAAACTTAAAGGAATTGGCGGGGAAGCACTACAAGGGGTGCGGCGTGCGGTTTAATCGAATTCAACGCCGAGAATCTCACCAGGGGCGACGGCAGTTTGAAGGACAGTCTAAAGGGCTTTCCTGACGAGCCGAGAGGTGGTGCATGGCCGTCGTCAGCTCGTGCCGTGAGGTGTCCTGTTAAGTCAGGTAACGAGCGAGACCTGTATTTATAGTTGCCAGCAGGCGAGTAATCGTGCTGGGCACACTATGAAGACTGCCCTCGAAAGGGGGAGGAAGGTGCAGGCAACGATAGGTCTGTATGCCCCGAATCTCCTGGGCTACACGCGCGCAACAATGATAAGCACAATGGGATGCAACCCTGAAAGGGGAAGCCAAACCTCGAAATCTTATCTTAGTTCAGATTGAGGATTGCAACTCATCCTCATGACGTCGGAATCCCTAGTAACCGGAAATTATCATATTCCGGTGAATACGTCCCTGCTTCTTGCACACACCGCCCGTCATCTCAACCGAGCCGGTTTCATATGAGTCAGCGCTTTTTGGCTTTGTCAAATATGAGATTGGTGAGGTGGGGCAAGTCGTCACAAGGTATCCGTAGGGGAACCTGCGGATGGATCACCTCCTTTTTATTTTTCTTTTTTGCAGAATTTTTGTTTGTTGCACACTCAATTCTTTTACGTTCAGAACATTTTTAACTCGTATAGGGTTTTTGAGAACTCTTTTTGGGCTCGTAGCTCAGCCTGGTAGAGCATCCGCTTTGCAAGCGGGGGGCCTCGGGTTCAAATCCCGACGAGTCCATAAAATAAGTTTTTAGAGGAACTGAGCAAAGCAAGATTTCCTCGAAGTCCACATATCACAAATATCATGCTCATCATTTGAGCATTGCGAGTTGACCTTAGCGTCTTCTTGCGGTGGAGTGCTGAGATAGTAGGAGACGTTTGCGTCTATCATGATTACTACTATTGATGAAAGCCGTACACACCAGAATAAGAAGGATTTTCTAAAATAGATCCTTAAAATTACCTTGAAAGGTGGAGGGCTCGGCTCTTCTTGCCGATGAAGGACGTGGCAAGCTGCGAAAAGTCTTGGCGAGCCGCACGCGGGCTTTGAACCAAGAATTTCCTAATAGGACTTCCTCTAGAGCCAGTAATGGCGGGGAACTCAGGGAATTGAAACGTCTTAGTACCTGAAGGAGAAGAAATCAATTGAGATGCCGTGAGTAGGAGCGACCCAAAACGGCGTAAGGCAAACCGAATCCGTGAGCGACAAGTTTTCGGAGATGTGGTGTTCGGACCGTCTTTAGAGCCTAGCATCGTGACGTGAAGACTCCTGGAAAGGAGCGGGTTACAGGGTGATACCCCCGTAATGGTAGCGATGAAGGTTTTGACGAGTTCCAGAGTACCATCCCTTGGAGATGGGGTGGGAATGTGGGAGCCATCAACTTCCAACCTTAAATACGTGAAGAGTCCGATAGTGTACTAGTACCGTGAGGGAAAGTTGAAAAGATCCCGTGATAGGGAGTGAAAAGATTCTGAAACCTTTCAAGTTTGGTAGGATAGGGCGCTTCGGCGTTCTGTCGTCCGTTTCGAAAAACGTGCCAGGGAGTGCTTTTTTGTGGCGAGAGTAAGAGTGTTAAGCTCGTACTCGTGGCGAAAGCGATATGCCCGCAGCTTCGGCGAGGGGCAGAGTACTAATCTGCTTGGAGTCACAAGGTAGCGACCCGAAACCAGTCGAGCTATACGTGGGCAAGGTGAAGTGAGGGTAAAACCTCGTGGAGGCCTGCAGGGGTTCTAGGCGCATCTGTTCCTCTGACTTGCGTATAGGGGTGAAAAGCCAATCGAGACTGGTGATAGCTGGTTCCCATCGAATTCGGCCTTAGTCGAGCCTCGGGCGAGATTGTGTTCATTGTAGAGATACGGATTGAGAATTCAGGACTCGCAAGGGTTCGGTTCTTTGTCCAACTCCGAATGTGAACACTTCGTAGACCTCGGGAGACGGGATACCCCGGCGTAAAGTTGGTATCCGAGAGGGGAACAACCCAGACGAGAGTTAAGGCCCCAAAATGTTGGTTCAGTGTGAAAGGGTGAAGGTCGTTCGTAACCGAATACAGCGGGGAGGTTGGCTTAGAAGCAGCCATCCTTCAAAAAGTGCGTAACAGCTTACCCGTCTAGGTTACGAGTACCTAAAATGGACGGGGCTTACACCAACTGCCGATACTCTCGGCGAGTCGAAAATTCGTGATAGATGGGCGTGCCGCTTGGGCAGAAAAGAATTCGTGAGAATTCTTGGACCGCGCGGCAATGAGAATCCTGGTGGTAGTAGGATCATAGACATGTGAGAATCATGTCCACCGAAAGGGCAAGGGTTTCTTTGACAATGTAGATCAGTCAAGAGTTAGTCGGTCCTAACTGAGCTCCTAATTGGAGTGTGTGAGGAAAGGGCAACAGGTTAATATTCCTGTACTGCTAACGTATGTGCGGTAACGCAAGACGTTCTTCCGACTTTTCTGGCTATGCAAGCCAATATTGTTGTATTGGTGAACAAGTATACATCTGAGGAGTAACGTAATGTTGAGAATCAGTTGAATCTTGGAACAGCACTCTTATGGGGTGTCTTGCAGATTGCCTGGAAACCGTGAAAAGGGAGAATGTATAAATCGTTGGTATCCGTACCCAGAACCAACACTGGTGCCCCTTGGTGAGAAGCCTAAGGTGTGAAGGTAGTAACCTGGTTGAGGGAACTCGGCAAAATAGCTCCGTGCCTTTGGTATAAGGAGTCCCTGCTGTTGTACGCTTGTCGTGCGATTGCAGGGCGCAGTGGCAAGGGAGACCCGACTGTTTAACAAAAACGTAACTGGCTGCTAAGCTGTAAAGCCTTGTATAGCCGGTGACGTCTGCCCAGTGCCAGTATCTCAAAACTCTTTTCAAGGAGTCTAAGGACTGGTAAACGGCGGAAGTAACTATAACTTTCTTAAGGTTGCATTCATTGTTGCCTTAATAAAAGTCGGCCATTTGCTGGAACGTCTGAGTATCCCATTCTACTCTTCTTTCTCGGTAACGAGGAAGTTTTTGTAATAATGAATGGGTGCAGATAATCAGCAGGAAAGATTTCTCTTTTGAAAGATTGTTTTGAAAGATTGAGAAGTATCCTCAGAGACTATACGCCGACGCCTCCGTAGCGAATTTATAGGAGGTAAGATATAGTCCGACCATTACAGCGATGTAATGATACATTCAGAAATGGATGTACGCCAACTTTTTTTTGTTGGTATGTAGTTCCTTCGGGAATGAAAGTAACACTCGTGAGCGAAATGCCTTGTCGTTTGATTGGCGACGTGCATGAAGGGCGTAACGAGGTCTCTACTGTCCCCAACCGGACGCCTCCGAACACATTATTCTGGTGCAAAGGCCAGAGATTTCCAGTGGGAAGTGAAGACCCCGTGAAACTTTACTGTAGTCTGTAGCTGTAGCGCGGGACTTGTTGTATAGCGTAAGTGGGAGCTGTCTGATGGCAGTGTCGTCAGGCACTGTTTAAGCATCGATGTAACACCACTCTTCGAGTTCTGCGTTGCTCACTAAATTAATTTTTAGGACACCTATTGATGGACAGTTCAGCTGGGGTGGCATCCTGCTGAAAGGATATCAGCAGGGCCCTATGGTTTGCTCAGCTCGGTCAGAAATCGAGCGTTGAGTGCAAAGGCATAAGCAAGCCTGATTGGATTCTAACCACAACAGTTTCCAAACACGAAAGTGTGGCTTAGCGAACCTCTATGCCTCCTTGGTGGGGGCTAGGGATGACTGAAAAGTTACTCCGGGGGTAACAGAGTTGTCTCGCCTGAGAGTTCATATCGACGGCGAGGCTTGCTCCATCGACGTCGGCTCTTCCTATCCTGGGCGGGCAGTACCGTCCAAGGGTGAGGGAGTTCACCTATTAAAAGGGATGTTAGCTGGGTTCACAACGCTGTGAGGCAGTTGGTATACCATCTGCTGGAAATGCTCGCAATCTGAGAGGAAGGACGACATAGTACGAAAGGAACTGTCGTTCGGCGCCACTGGTGTACCGGTTATCCCACAGGGTATCATGCCGGGCAGCTACGCGCTAGGGGATAAGCTCTGAAAGCATCTAAGAGCGAAACCCCCCTCGAAAAGAGATTGTAGGAATCATCGTAGAAGACGATGTTGATAGAAGTGTGGTGTAAGCACGAAGGTAACGACGTGTTCAGCCAGCACTTACTAATCGTTCCGAAATATTCTGGTGTGTACGGCTTTCTCATTTTTTTATTTTTTTTATTATCGCGGTCGATTGAACAGGAAGGTTTTCTTTCTGTTTTTGCCTTTTTCTTTTTTATTTCAATCAATTTTTTTGCTGAGTACATTAAAATTATTGCTCATTTTTTTCGAAACCTTTATATATTAATAGTATATATTTGTATACTGTGAGTATATAATATGGTTCGAACAACAAAGAATGAGGAGCATATACTAAGTTTTCTGACACTACGTTTCACAGAAAAGTATAGTATTAATCAACTCGCAAAACAAGTACATATGACTCCAAAAGGTGCACATAAAGCGCTCAAAAAGTTAGAATCAGAAGAAGTTATCATGCCCGAAACTATAGGAAATGCAACGATTTATCATCTTCGCTTTGAATCTGATTTTGCAAGAACAAAAGCACAAATTGCACTCTTTGAACACCCGTCATCGACATATGTTCGTGTACAGTCAAAAGATTTTGAACGATTACGATCATATGCTATGGTCGCTATACTTTTTGGGTCAATACTGAAGAAAGGAGAGCAGGCAAGAGATATTGATGTACTCTTTATAGTTGAAGAGAAAAAGTACAAAGAACTAAAAAAAGAAATAGGAATACTTCAAAAGATCAAAACAAAACATATACATGCAATATTCCAAACACCGGAAGATTTTGTGAGGACTTTGAAGAAAAAAGATGAAGTAATACTTGATATATTAAGAACAGGAACCATCCTTTGGGGACAGAATAATATCGTGGAATCAATAGCAGAGGTTATGATCAGATGACATTTTCAGAAAACAAAATTCAGTGGTGTCTTCGCAAGGCAGAAAAAGAAGGAAGAAAACATCGAGGATTGCGGAAAATATCTTCAAATAAAGAGATTGCAGAAGAGCATATAACAAAGGCAGAACACAACTTCAATGTCATGTTCTTACTCATCAGACAGGGAGTTGCTGATTGGGCAGTGAGTGCATCATTCTATACACACTATCACTGCCTTCTATCAATACTTTCAATTTTTGGATACGAAAGCAGAAATCAAGAGTGTACATTTGCAGTTATCGAACACCTCATAGAACGAGGAAAAATAAGTCTTACAAAAGAGGAGCTATACAAGATAATATCCGCAAACAAAGAAGAAGAATTTGATAGTGAGACTATTGTAGGATTAAGAGAAAGGTTTCAGTACGGAACAGAAATAACGTATAAAGAACAGGAAATGAAAGCACTCGCAGAACAAACAAGAGAGTTCATAGAAAAAACAAAGAAGATTATACGCACATAGAGATAACGAAGGTAACGACGTGTTCAGCCAGCACTTACTAATTGTTCCGAAATATTCTGGTGTGTACGGCTTTCTCATTTTTTTATTTCAAAATTGGGTTTAATACCCCGCAGCTTGCTGCGATTAGGATGACCAATTTTGAAACGTCGGCAATAAGCCATTTGCTGATAAAAATAGTGGCTTATTGCTGATCGTGATCAAAAATGAAATTTTTGACATTCAAAATTGCCGATCGACGAAGTCGAGAAACGCCAAAAAACGAAGTTTTTGTCGCACCAAAACTTTGTGAAGTTTTGAGTGATTCGCGTAATACCCCGCGAGCTTACTCCGGGGATAGCGAATTTTCAGGCAATTTTTTTATTTTTTCGCGATTTGCCACAGATTGTTGAAGAATGTGGTGAATGATTCTTTAATGTCTGGATGTTTTATTACGAGCACTGAAGGTTCAGTTCCGTGACTTAAAATTAATACTTTGTCTCCCATCACATCTGCTGCTGCAGGCGTGATTCCTTTGATAGTTTTTACTTCAGTAAGCTTCATTTTTTTGAAGATATTGTAATGTTCAGTTCCTTTTTCTGAAAAAAGTAGTTTGCATTTGATTTTCTTTTTTATTCTCTCAGTGTTCCACTTTTGCCAGAGAAGGTTGAATTTTTCTGATCTTCTGCTTTGAATTCCCATTGCTAGAAATTCACTTTCTGGTTTTAGTTCAACTAACGCCTCAAATATTGCGGTTTGGTAACCTTTGAAACCAATAAATAACTTTGTTTCGTACTTTTTTTTTGCTTCTTTACTTATTGTTAATAGTGCGGGTAGTTCCTTTTGTAATTGTTCTTCTTGAATCTTTATTTTTTTTTCTTTTTCACTCAAAAAATCAAGTATTCGGTTTGGTGACGCCGCACTAAAATACTTTGTTTTTTCTTTAATAATAAAGCTCGCAAGTCCTTTTTTTATGAGTTTTTCAAGAATTTCATAAATTTTACCGCTAGAAATCTGAGCTTGTTCAACAATTTTCCCAGTAGTGGTTTCTCCAAGTTTTAATAGTGTTAAGTATACTTTGATTTCTCCTTTGGTAAGTCCTATTTCCTCGAGTAATTGCTCGTTCATACAGTAATTTAAGTAGTGAGAATATTTAAATATTACTATTTTACACCTCACGTGGTGGGAGAGACAGATTATATAGTTAAAATACACTTCTTATTAGTTGTGAATTCAAATGAAAAATAATGGCGAACATGATATGAAATGTAATTACGAGGGCAAAATGACTGTCCCAGAACAAATTAGAAAAGTAATTGAAGATCAAGGCTATAATCAAACAGAATTTGCTAAAAAAATCAATGTTTCACCTCAATATATAAGCGGAGTATTAAGAGGTAAGGTTCGGCCACGTAAGATAATTGAAAGAATGGTTGCCTCTGGTATTATAACTAATGAATTTTCTGGAGAACTTCTGAAGAAAGTAGCACCAAACATCACACTAAGAGCAGGACAAGACCGTCTATGTGATATATATGATATTATTACAGGAACTTCTGAGAAAGGTGAGAAATGGTTAGTGCTTCCAAATCATCGACCTCTTTATTTTATTGAAAGAGTTTGGACAAGGATTGAGGAGAACATGAAAGAAGGAGTATGGTATGTTTTGTGGGGTAATACGAATAGTGGACTTGATTATGTTGTTGAAAACTTTAGAAAGTCTCCAAATTTTGATGAAATTTCTGATAGATTAGTATGTGTAGAAGGACCTGACTTTTTAGCATATTGTCCATATTTAATAGAGCATGGGGGACAACTTTGTAGAAGATTCATAGTAAGAGGACAATACATTCAGACAAAAACGTTAGGACCATTCAGTGCATTTCCAATTGATGAAGTGCTAGCTATGTCTTTTTATGATTCTTTAGTTCCAACGCTAAGAAGAATACTGGCTGGAGAGCAAGTACCATCATTTAGGCTTATTTATCCAACTAAAATAGAAGATTGAACCCTCTCTTTTTCCTTTATCGACAAGTTTCATCAATCGGACAAGTACTTTAATTATTGGATGTGTTAAACAAGGGGCATTTCTTTGTATAATTTTTCTTTTACAAACCATCTCAGCGTATTGAAACTCTTGCTTAACAATTTAGTCTCCATTTTTGCGAAACGTTTATATACGTGTACGTGTACACGTATGTTTATGACAACAAAAACCCTTACAATTATGGAAGATGCATATGATCTTCTTCTTCAGAATAAGAGGAAAGAGGAGAGTTTTTCTGATGTTGTGCGAAGAGTTTTGTCGACAAGGCAGAGAAAGAGGACATTGCAGGATCTTTTTGGGATTCTTTCAGAAGAGGAGGGCGCGAAAATACTTGAAGATTTGAAAAAGATAAGAAGGGAGCGGTCTTCGCGCGTTCTTTCTCGTGTTGAGAGGTTGTATGGCAAAAGTTCTTGATTCTACATTTTTGATTGATGTAATTCGAGGAAAAAATGAAACAAAAAAGGTTCTTGGTGAGAAGGAACTTTTTACTACTCAGATAAATCTGTATGAAGTTGTTAGAGGTCTTTTTCTTAGAAATGTGAGTACATCAAAAGTTCAGGAAACTCTTCTCGTTCTTTCAGATGTGAAAACTCTTCCATTAGATGATGATGCATTGCTTCTTTCTGCCGAAATTTCTGCAAATCTTATTAAGATGGGAGTCGCTGTTGATGATGCGGACTGTTTGATCGCAGGAATGGCTTTAAGTAAAGGTGTTAATACAATTGTTACTAGAAATAGGGAGCATTTTTCTAGAATTCCTGAAATAAAAGTTGAAACGTACTAATACACCACAGCAGTCTTTATTTCAATGAAAATATCTTCACTGGTTTACTGGGTGCAAGCTACTGCAAACATTTATTATCTTGAAGGTATTCTCCGCGTTAGGGTTTGTTTTGTATGAGTAAGTCTCTGGCGCGGATTGTGTTGAGTGCAAGCATTATTTTTTGTTCTTCTGGCTGCAACGCTTTTCGTAGCGGTCTTGTTCAGGAACCTGCTATTATATCTCAAATATCTCGAGAGAGACATCTTGAGGTAATTAAAGAAAGATATACTTCTGATAGTTGTTCTGATGTGGAGAGCATACTGAATCTTACAAAGGAAGAGTTCGACCCGACGTATCATTTTTATAATGGGTTGAGGGATAGTCTTTCTAAGATTTATTTTTTAGAGGATAATGATTTTTCTGGAGGATACTCTGAGCATTCTTATGCAGCTCATGCGCATATTGACACTGGTATATCTCTTCCGCATCATGGCTGTCTTAATGCATATTCAGGTTCTTCTCTTGCAGAGGATGTTGCAACGTTTACTAGTTCTGTTGCATCTTCGGAGTATCGTTCTCCTGATGAAATTATTTGGAGCATTCAATTATCAAATTGCGAAGCGGTTGACAGTGAATGTCCTTGGAACGAGCAAAGAAAGATTACGGAGAAAGAACGTATGAATAAAATAAAAAAAAGTCTTCCTTCACTTGTTAATGCGCTAACTATAATTTTCCCTCTTTATTTTTGTGATTCTTCTGATGTAAGATTTAAACAAAAAATTGATCTTTTGAGAAGGTACGATTTTATTTCTGAGGAACAACATGAATTTATGACAGCGCGCGTTGGCTCTTTGCGTTATTTACTTGATGAAAATTAGTTATAGTAATTCACTTTAATTTTCGTATACTGAATGCACTGTGTAAAGTGAAT
>JACQMS010000008.1 GCA_016203445.1 Candidatus Woesearchaeota archaeon | reverse complement strand
CAACTAGTTCCTGTACGAGTCATTGTTATGTTAGCACCACTAACTTCTAAAAGGCAAGTATCAGGGTTTACATCAGTAAAAGTAAAATTAACTTCGTAATAATTCTTATTATTATACGCACCTGCGGATAGTGTTGGATTGTTGAAAGAGATATTTCCCGGATATGTTCGATCAATTGTGAATGTCAGTGATGAACTATTGCTATTTCCGTACGTATCATTAGCGGTTATTTTTACGTTGTAAACACCTTCAGATATGCTTGTATTAGTAAAATTCCAGTTCTGGTAAGTTCCTAAATTATTACCGAATGCAGTTGTATTTATTGACACCGTGTCGTTGTCCAAATCTTGATCTGACGCAGTTCCTATAATTGATAATGTTGTAACTGATAGGTATGAATTGTTTTGTGGTGTAGTGATTGTTATCGCTGGCGTGGTGTTAGTAGCCATTGATATCGTGACAGTCGTAGAATTTGTTGTTGTTAAATTTATAACTGTTGAATTGGTAAAGTAACCAGTTAGTATTGCAGTTATATTGTGGGGTGTTGAATAATTAGTGCTATTCTGATATTTTACAAACTCTGTTATTGATTGTGTTGTTATTGCTCCATTGGAATCTGTGATTTGAGAATTTAGTACTAAGTTATTAATGTCGTATGTTGTTGCATTTGCATTTTGTATTCCTGAACCACTCTTGTTTTGTACGCTTGTTGAAACATACCATTTGACAGATATATTTCCTGGGCCATTACCAGCAATATCTGTTTTGCTGAATGAGGAATTTGTAACATTTGCACTGCCACTAGTAAAATATATATCATTAGCTCCTGAAGCACTTATTTTATTATTCGTAACCATGTTTCTCAAGCCAGTGTTGAACTCGTAACCACGGGCTCCAGAACCTGTTGTTGTGATATTGTTTGCAGTAAAATTACTGTCATCAGGACTTCCTCCAGTTATGTAAAATCCATCACCACTCGTGCCGCTTGTCGATATAGAGTTGTAGTCGAAAGTACTCGTGTCGGCATTGTTGATTAATATTCCTGCCGCGGTTCCTCCTGGTTGAACCATCACTATTATGTTCGAAGAAACATTAATATTACTGCTTGACGCCAAATAAATTGCTCCCGCAGATGTTGAACTTGCAAATGTTCCGCTGAGAGTTACATTGTTTTTAGCAATTGTTGCAACTGCACTGCTTGCATATATCCCGTCAGATCCTCCTTTTGTAGCGCTTATAACATTATCAGTCACTCTTATGTTTTCAGAGTTAGTTAGTGCACCATCTACATCTACACCTCTAGTGTAATTTCCATTAGCAGTTATACTGTTAAATGTGATATTGCTTCTAACAGTTCCATAAGTTTTTATTCCTACAACATTATTTCCTGCAGCGCCTCCTCCGTAAGTATTAATAGTATTACTTCTAACAACTGTTCTGTTTGTAATCGTAGAATATCCTCCTAGAACTATTCCGTAAGTTTTTTGTGCATCGAATGTTGTGACAGTGTTGTTATAAACATCACCAAGATCTGTTCCGGTTAAATTTATTCCAGCAGTGAAATTTGTAATTCCTGCAAAATTTTTTATTGTTATATTATTGTAATTTATTGCTAGCACTCCGGTACCTGTTCCATTGCTCGTTATGCTGTAACCACTTCCATCTAATATTACGTTGCTTACGTTTATGTTAAAACAAGTATTATTTGTTGTTATACTAGCTGTTAGTGTGTAAGTTCCACTGCTCGTGATATCCTGGCACGCGCTTATGTCTGCTGTAATTCCGTAATCTGTAGTTTCGTAAATACTGAACCCTGTTAATTGCGCTATGTATATTAGCAGTGTTGCTATCGTTATCGCTAGTGCTATTGTTAGATTTCTATTGTGTCCTCTAGTTAAACTTGTCAAACTGAATATTGTCAACCTATTTTTTCTTTCTTTCATTGGCTCTGCTCCATAATATTTTGAATATTTGTGATTGTGCTTTCGCGTAATCTTTGTTTCTTATTATTATCCCTTGAGGTTCTAGAATGCTTGTGTTTATTACCGCTACATTGTTTCCGTATATGTATTGTGTTATTGGTATATTTTTTAGCTCTTCTAGGTATTTTGTTTCTCTTAATTCTTTAGAATCATTTTTTTTGAATTCTTGAGCCTCTCTTGTTTCTTCGCTTAGTAATTGTATGCTTATTCCTTTTTGCACTCTTTGTTTTATGAAGTGCGGAACGTAGTGAGGTAGTAATTCTACTATGTGTTTAGTATTGGATATTGCTTCCAATGGTTGTTCCTCGTTAAGTATATCTTGGTATACTGTTTTTACTCCCTCTTTTCCTTCGTATAATTCAAATTTTGGCTTGCCTGTTGTTGTAGTTTTTATTTTTTTTAGGTTATCTAATATTCCAAGAACAGTTCTTTTTTTTTCTTCAAGAATTTGTACTAGTTTTTCGGGCTCTGCTGCTTCGTAATGTAGCACTTTGTTTTTTACTATGCACCCCGCTATTCCTTGTTCTTTTAATGTTTTTAGGACGTCATAAGTCGTAGTTCTTACTATGTCCGCTTTTTCTGCTATCGCGTTAGCGGTTGCCGGCCCTATTTGTAATAGTGATACGTATACTTTTGCTTCTTTTTCGCTCATCCCGTACGTTCTGAGTTGTTCTACAAACTCCATGAATAACGCTCAGAGGGATAAAATCGCACATTTTTATGTACGACTTTGTCGAAATATCCCGTCAACATATGTCGACACATATCCAGAGCACCTCTTTTAACGGACTTTTTTCAATAACGAATTTATAAATCTTTGCCTTTGTTGAAGCTTTCCGCCAACAAAAGTATTTATATGAGAGCAACTGACAAAATACGTTTTTGGTGTGAGGGGACTTTATGGTTAACAATACTATCCAAGACTCGGCGAAAAAATGGTTTGAAGGAGTAGAGAAAAAGTTGAAAACACCGTATATGGGTAAAGAAGATATATAAATTTCGAAAGGTTTAAGTGGTATAACACAGAAAAAATAGTCCATGTCTCATGATGATTTTTTAAAAACTATATCTGCATCGCTCTACAAGGGCGCAAGAATACAAGGAATAAAAATAAAAATTCTGAAAGTTGAAAGTGAATATGAACTTGTAAGAAATGGGAGTCCAGTAAAAATTATTATTGATATCATCATGATTTTGGAAGATGTACGCACAGATATCCTGTTCATATTTGAGGCAAAAACTGGCGTAAAAAGAAAAAAGGCAGAAAAACAATTGCAATTCCACAAAAGTGTTCTTGAACATTCTCGAAAACGTCTTTCTGGAGTTTACTCTTTAAATTTTGATGTAGTTCATTCATACTATATTTCTGAAGAGTATTGCAAAATTGTACATCTTGAATCTGGAAAAGAAGTTTCACTTTTTGAATTTTTGAACGACCCATTCTCCTTTTTGCTTGCGTAATGTTTATATACTTCAAAAGTATGTTATCAGCATGGTTCAAAAAGAATTAATAGATACAAGTATAAGTAAAGATTGTCTTGATTCGCTCATTAAGATTCTTGATAGTTTGTGCCCTCATTCTCGCGAAGGTGATTCCTTAAAAGGGCGGGATGTCGGAGCAGATGGTGAAGAGATTCCATTTCATGGTCTGCATTATTTGTATAAGATTGGAATAGTGCAAAAAAGAGTTGTTGCAGAAGTACATGCAGATCTTACGGGTGATAAGTATAAAACTACTATTCGATTAAACATGGACACTCCACTTTATGCGCGTTTTTGTTCCTTAACCGGAAAGCGAATGCCGGAGTTGTATGGTGTCATTTCTAAGGTTTTACTACCTGCATAAATGTTTCACCGTTTGAATCTGCTCAAGTAAATACCCGCGGAGATGAATTTCCCGCATTGTAATAGTCGTACGTGGTTAGCACCCCAAGGTCGGAATGTCAGAAACTGTCATTCGCAATCTCTCTGCTTCAGCTCGGAGTAAGAAGGCGGTTTCTGATCATGATCAAGAACCTCACGCCCCGGGATTTAGCCCGGCGGTTCTTGACATCCAATAGAGTCTCGATGTGGGTGCGTTGCGGGGGTTGCTCCATCCGAGGACGCAGCACCTACTCGTTCACGTCGAGGATTTCGAAGGTGCCAACCATGTACTAATAGTTAATCACTTATACACATCTTTTCTATGGTCAAAAGAGATAATGAAAATTGTATCACCTTCTACTCTATAAATTATTCGAAAAGGCGGTATTCTGATGCTTCTATGATTTTTTAGGTTGTACTGTAATGGTTTTCCGATATCTGGAGTTTCTGATATCTTTTTCAATTGTTTTGCAATTCTAAGAAGTGTTAGTCTATCTTTTATCTTTGAAAAATCTTTTTTGAAATCTTCGGAAAAGAGAATTTGCATAGACATCAACTCAATAACAAGTCAACGATTTCTTCAGCTGATTGTGAAGTGTCTGCTTTCACATATCTTCCTTCAGCAATATCTTTTTCTCCTCGGTCTATCGCCTCAATGAGTTCTACATCTCTTTCAAATGCCTCTTTTTTGAGCACTCGCAGTACAATGTTTCCATGTCTATTGAACACGATAAATTTCGTTGATGGTTTTAGTTTGGCATCACGTCTTACTTCTGCTGGAATCACTACCTGGCCGTTTTCAGACATTGTTGTTATAGAAATTTCCATAATCTCACCTTCTACAATATATTTTAATTATAAAACATATTGTATATTTAAGCTTTTCGGTGAAATGCAGTCATCAACACTCTTTTATAGTAATGTAATGTACTGTTGTAACATGCCTAAATTTGCATTTTTCATACTAGATATTACTTATCATATTCTTGATGGTGTTCCTGCAGTTTTTCTTTTTGGCAGTTCTGAGAGTGGCGAGCAGTGTTGTGTTATTGTTGATTTCAAGCCTTATTTTTACGCTATTGGCAGTACTAATTCTCCGGATATTTCTATTCTTAAAAATTTGTCTTCTGATGGTTTTAGTGTTGTTGGTGTTGAGCCTGTTGACCGGCTTTTTCTCGAAAAGCCTGTTAATGCATTAAAAATTTTTTCTTCGGAGCCCCGAGGTGTTCCTTTTTTGAGCAAGTCTGTTAGGGATTTGGGTTTTAGAACTTTCGAGTTTGATATTCCTTTTGTTAGAAGATTTTTGTTTGACTCGAAAATTGTTCCTTTGGCGAAGGTCGTTGTTGATGCAGAATCTATTGTTATGAATTCCAGAGTTCCTGTTTTTAGGGCTAAAAGTGTTGAGCATGTTTCTGAGGACGTTTCTAAATTGAGAGTTCTTGGTGTTGATATAGAGTCTTATGGCGGTCCTGGAATTCCTGTTGATTTTGATAAGAATCCTATACTTATGATTGCTTTGAAGGGTGAAAATTTTGATAAGGTTATTACTTGGAAGCGTTTTGATAATGCTCCTTCTTTTGTTGAATTTGTTGCTGGCGAGGCTGAAATGATTGATAGATTCGCTAGGTGCATTAATGATTTCAAGCCTGACGTGATCACTGGTTATTATTCTGATGACTTTGATATTCCTTATATTTCTCATCGTGCTAAAAAGTACAAGATTTCTTTGAGTATTGGTCTTGACCATTCTGATATTTCTTTTTCTACTGGAGCGAATTCTAGCGCGAAAATTTCTGGGATAGTTCATGTTGACATGCTTAGGGTTGCCAAGAGGCTTTTGGCTCGTTCTTTGCATACTGATTCTTTCAAGCTTGATGATGTTGCTTCTGAAATGTTGGGGATGAAAAAAATTGATGTTAATCTTTCATCACTGACTGATGTTTGGGATAATCATTCTGAGAATCTTTCGATTTTTTGCGAGTATAATCTTCATGATGCTAGGCTTGTTCATGATCTTTTTGTTAAAGTTTATCCTATGCTTGTTGAGCTTGTAAAAATTATTGGTCTTCCTTTATTTGACATTTCTAGGATGTCTTTTTCTCAGCTTGTTGAATGGTTTTTGTTGAGGAATGCTTCTTTGCGTGGGGAGATCGCTCCTAATAAACCTTCTTTTCATGAGGAGCAGTTGCGTTCGGAGAAGCGTTTTGTTGGAGCTTTTGTTTTCGAGCCAACTCCTGGTGTGTACGATAATATTTGTGTTTTTGATTATAGGAGTTTGTACCCTTCAATAATTGCTAGTCATAATATTAGTATTGGTTCTTTGCGGTGTGATTGTTGTGCTGTTAACGTTCCAGGTCTTGATTTTCATTTTTGTCAGAAGAAGAAGGGCTTCATAAGTTCTATTATTGAGGATTTAATTTCTAGGAGGGCCAGAGTGAAAGTTATGCTTAAGGGTAGTAGTGATTCTTTTCTTAGGGCTCGTTCTGAGGTTTTGAAAGTTCTCGCTAACTCTTTTTATGGTTATTTGGGTTTTGCTCCCGCGAGATGGTATTGTTTTGAGTGCGGTGAGGCCACCACTGCTTTTGGCAGGTATTATGTTAAGAGGGCTATTGGTAAAGCTCAGGATTCTGGTTTCAAGGTTCTTTATTCGGACACTGATAGTTTATTTCTTTTGCTTGGAGAGAAATCCGAGCAGGACGCGGTCAACTTTGTTGATGGTGTTAATAAGGATCTTCCTGGAATTATGGAGTTGGAGTACGAAAATTTTTATCCCGCAGGTATTTTTGTTTCAGTAAAGTCTAGTGGCGCTGGTGCTAAGAAGAAGTATGCTCTTGTTGATAAGAAGGGGGTTTTGAAGATTAGGGGTTTTGAAACTGTCAGAAGGAATTGGAGCCCTATAGCTAAAGATTTACAGAAAAAAGTTTTGGAAATTGTTTTGAAGGATAAGAATCCCGGTGAGGCGTTGTCAATGATTCGTTCAGTTGTTTCGGATCTTCGTTCTAACAATATTCCTATTTCTGAAGTTACGATTTTTACTCAGCTACAAAAAAATATTGATGAGTATGATAATATTGGTCCTCATGTTGCCGCCGCTCAAAAAATGAAGGCTAAAGGTATTGTCGTCCGTCCTGGAACTATTATTAAGTATGTTGTAGTTAAGGGTTCTGGAAGGATTCGTGACAGGGTTGGTCTTCCAGATGAGGTATTACTGAAGGATTATGATGGTGAGTATTATGTTGCTAATCAGGTTATTCCTAGTGTTGAAAACATTTTTGCAGTTTTGGGTATTGATAGGGACAAAATTCTTCTTGATTCTTCTCAAAGCACCCTTTCAGGATTTTGAATAATTTATATAAAATATCAATTTTTTATAAATAAACATTTATATGCTTGAATGCCTCCATTACATACCATGGCGGCTGTTGACTTCTTTAATAGTCTGGACTATCTAGAGCCCAAGTGTCCTGGATGTTCTGCAAGGATTGATTATGGTGTGACTACAGAGTTTAATGATGTTAAGCAAGTCCACGTTTGCTCTTTGTGTGGCAGAGTTGTTTGATTGCGTCGAGGCGTATACCTCGGGCTCAAGCCCGAGAAGATCCATAACGCCTCAATGCATGAATGACAAAACACTCTAAAACTTCGTTCTGAGTGTTTTGAATTGAATGCTCAGAAAGCGAAGCTTTCTTAAGCATTCAATAATCTCGGCAGATTTAATTATTGGTATAAAGTAGTCGATACCTCGGCGTTTACGCCGAGGTTATTCATTTCTTTCAAGGAAGGTTTATAAAGGTAGAAAACAGAATACATACATGACGATCATGGATGTGAGAGAAAGTGCATTGTTCTTGCATATAGAGAATATTCTATCTGGAGATACAAATATATCCGATGGTGATGCAGAAAACTTTGTTCTTGACGTTCTCGAATGTAGGGACGCAAGATTCGTTGAAATCATTGCGGGATATCATTTAGATTTGAATGTAGATTATGAAGTTCTTGCAAAAAAAGCGAGAGAGAGGACTTGTTAATCCTCTTGGTTGGCTTCTCTCAAGAACGCGAAAGGCACTTTCTAAGATAAGTGCAAGAATTCCAGAAGGTTTAGATAACGCCTTAGAATATTTAAAAAGTAACAAATCTGAACAATTGTATAGACTTACAACAATTCCTGAACCGCATGGCGAAGTGTATGGAGAAGAGGGAAGAATGTGGCAAGTTGTTGGAAGGTATGGAGATCAAAGTATTGAAAGAAGTGTAAGAAGATATGTTATCAAAAGGCATCATTAAGAAGGAAGCATTAAGAGAAGTAATAAAAGCATTAGATAGAAAACTTGATGAACCAACACCTCT
>JACQMS010000006.1 GCA_016203445.1 Candidatus Woesearchaeota archaeon | reverse complement strand
CCCTAAGTCCTGATGTACTGTCGCAAAACCTGCGAATAAAAACATCCTTGGGAGCTACACGTTCTGTCACTATGGCGAGAGCACCAAATTTGATCTTCGCTATAAAATTCAGCGGTGACAACGAGTAACTGTAAAGTGAAAGTCTTGGAACTGCGGTGATTGTTATTTATAGTGTACAGAGCTACACACTCGGTTGTTCCGTGTTGGGGGTGTCGACAACTTCAACAACAACTTGAACAATGTCAATGCATACAGCAACTTCAACAACAATGGCCGGGCTTGCGGAATAACTCTCAGTCTCTAAAAAAAAGAGAAGGACTTGGGGTTTGTTTATGAAAACGTACAAAAAATTATATAAACAGCTCATAAGTATATCATCATTACAAACAGCGTACTGGAATGCAAGAAGACACAAAAATACTCCTGCCATTGAAGAGTTTCACAAAAATCATATCCTTAACATATTTAGATTGCACTTAGAACTCAAAAACAAAACATATATGCCACAACCTATGAAAACTTTTATTCTTAGAGACCCAAAAACTAGAACCATTTGTGTTAGTGATTTTCGTGATAGGATAGTACATCATGCTCTCGTGAATGTTCTACAACCAATTTATGAGCCACGATTTATTTTTGATAGTTACGCAAGCCGCAGGGGCAAAGGAACACTGCCTGCGGTGAAACGTTTAGAAAAATATTTACACAAAGTTACAAGAAACGGTGTACTCAGACCAGATGCAAAAACGAAAAATGATGTTATGGGCTATGTACTCAAAGCAGATATCAGACACTATTTTGACACTGTTGATCATGACGTACTAATCGAGATACTTTCAAAAAAAATTAAAGATGAGGAACTGTTGTGGCTCTTGAGAATACTTCTTCAGAATTATAACTCTGGACGCGATGGAAAAGGGATGCCTCTTGGTAATTGGACAAGCCAGTTCTTTGCAAATGTTTATCTGAACGAACTCGATGCATTCATCAAACAGGTTATGAAGATAAAGTATTACGTTCGTTATGTTGATGATTTTGTGATACTGCACCGTTCAGGAAGAGTGTTACAAGAATATAAATTAAAAATTGATACTTTTCTTAAAACGTTGAAACTTGAACTTCACCCTCAAAAATGCAATATAACTCCATTAAAGAACGGCATACATTTTGTAGGATACGCTATTTTTTATTATCATAAAAGGATTCGAAAAAGAAATATTAGAAAAATATTTTCAAAAATACATTTATTTCTCGATATGTACAAACAGAATAACAATAGTTATGAAACTATTCTTGAAATCTTGTGTGGGTGGAAAGCGTACGCAATGCATGCAAATACTTATCAATTGTGCAACAAAATTCAGAAAATAATTAAATAACTACAAAAATAAACTCAAATTAACTGCACCTGTTCTTCTTGTCACGGTTCATCGTCAAATACTTCTTCTGCGCGAATTCCCGGGTCTTTTTCTTCAGGTTCGTGATACGCGTCATCCTCGAAGTCAAACCCTTCTAAATCCTCGAATTTTACATCGTCCGTTTTTTTCTTTTCTTGTTTGAATTCTTCCCAATCATCATCATCTTTTTCTGAATCTGTTAAAAGTTCTGATGCTGTTACTGCTCCTGCTTTTTTCGGAATTGTTTTCTCAGTAATGGATTTTTTTCCTGACTTTTTTTTAGTGCTTTTAACAACCTTCCTTTTTTGCTTCTTTTTTCTCGAAGGCATTTTTTGTCACCTTGTTTATAATAGTCTCTTGTGAGCACGCCTGCTTGGTCTTGCCTTTTCAGAGCCTTTGCCTTTCCACCTTAATCCTCTCATTCTTCTGCCCGCGCTTGTCAAACCTCTAAACACTCTGCCCCTGTTTGATGGTTCTGAAATCCATGATAATCTTTTATCGCTTAATACTTGAGTGCTTGACCTGTCCGCCAGTATTACTTCGTACCACTCATATTTTCCGTCGCGTGCTACAAAGTATGAGTTTAATACTTCGCAGTTTGAAAACTTTTTTCCCGCTCTTTCTTCAGCTATCAGTTTGAATGTTTTTCTTAACTCTTTGGTCGCCCTCATATTACTTGACATTCTGCCACCGCTCCAGTCCGGTCTTCTGTGAGCGCCTTTCATTACTCTTTGTCTTACTATAAATACTCCTTGTTTTGCTCTGAACCCCAGTGATTTTGCCCTGTCTAATCTTGTTGGGTATTGAATTCTTAGTGTTACAGGCTCTTTACGCCATGTTATCAATCTTTCTCTCCACAAGTGGTTTAGCTCTTCAGACTTCCATGCTTCTTGTATATGAGAATATAGACCCATAGTCCTTTGGAGGAAAATAGCCCCTTTTTAAACCTTACCAATGCGTAATGCGTTTTAAAAATTTCTGGCTGTTTTGTGAAATGTCAGAACCCGCCATTCACATTTTCCTCGCTACCGCTCGTAGCAAGAAGGCGGTTTCTGAGCATGATCAAGAACTACTGTGCACCATTGCATTAAGCAACATGCTATCGGTCTTTGACCAGTGGTTCTTGACATTTTGGTTTTGTTAGTAAGCGAGAAAATTAATTTATATGAATGGATATTTTACTAATATAGTTCTTGAGGTTGTTAGTTGCGTAAAAATTCGACACAAACTGTTTTCACCCCCTAGTAGTTAAGAAAACGAAACATTTATATATGGGTGGGGTCACTACTGCCTAGAGGTGTGGTGATTTGGAGGGAAAAAAATGAAATATGATATGAACCATGCGAGCAACGAATTCTACAACACAGTATCAAATTTTTACACTGGAGCAAAAAGAGCTGCGGCTGTTGCAGTTTTAGGATTGGCATCATTGCTTCCTCAAGATGCTAATGCCGAGAGAATTCAGGCTCCTGAAACCTCTACAAGAAATAATTCTGCAGTTTCTTCTACAGCACCAACTCTTTTACGTTCACTATATAATATACAGGCAACTCACCAGAGGGATATTGGCGGGGTTCTAGGCGGGTATTCTAAAAGGTCTGGAGCCGACGGCTTTGACAGCGGCGTTTCTGTAGATTCAGGAAATCTTGGTCTTCTTGGCAGAGTTGAGCAGGTCAGCGATTCTGAGAAAGGCGCGGGCCCTAACTATTTTAAGGATTCAAATACTTTAGATCACGACGAGAAGAGCGGTGCTTTAACAGTGCCTTTCGACGGCGGTTCTTTAACAGGACTTTTTTCCAGAAATGTCAGGGTTAGAAGGGAAGAGGTTGTTCAATCAGGACAGTATGCTACTCAAACTGACAAAACTCAGCACGTTAGAGATCAGGATCAATGGGTTGTTGATTTGGGCTACGAGGTTTCTCCAGGTTTTGCTTTTAACTTGATAGGCGGTAAATGGAAGACCAGAGAGAAAGATTCAACTGCTACAGAAAATCATACTAGAATGCCTACCGGAGTTACTATTGATGATGTCAGGCTTTCAGGCTCTAACTTTCAAGAAGACGGGACTACTTATGGTTTAGGAATGACTTTTGGTAATCCAAACTCTACAGTTGTTTCTGGAAGAGTTTTATGGCAGATGGTTAACGGATTATTGTTTAGTAATGGCAAAGGTAAAGTTTTTCCCGAAGACAGAGCCATGCAGTATGACTTAGATGTTTCTCAGAGAGGTTTTCACATTGGAGCTACTGGTATTTCTGGAAATCATGTTAGCGCTCCGGATCATAATGCTGGTGGCGGTGGACGTTTAGGAGTTTGGGGCAACCATGCAGGATTCACTGCCAACTATGCGGACACTGGTTTTAGCGGCGCTGTAAATTTTACTTTTGACAAAGACGATTCTTCAAGGGTTCAATCATCCTGGCAGGAATCTCAAGCTGTTCAAGGTATTGGTTTGAGACATTCGCTCGTTGAAACTCTTGCTCGTGAAAGAAATCACTCATTGTTAAGAAGTCTTGATGGAGTAGTTCTTTCTTTTACCGCTGATGGTATTCCTGGTGATAGCAATATTAGAGTTGGAACACAATTATTGCTTCCGTTTAATAAATACTTAAGGGTTGGTTTGAACGCTTCCGCAGACCCTAATGGTGAGCACGGTCTTGATGAGTTCACTGGCGGTTCTGAGAGGCGTAAAGAATTAGAAGGTCGTAGAGATATCCGCACCGGTTTAGAAGCTGTTCTTGGTTTGAAGAATGGTAAATCATTAACTGTTGGCGGATGGTATAATGATTCTGTACCTTCAGGCGATGCTTCAAGCCCTTCAAGGCAGGCAATTAATGATGCTGGAAAGGTTAGCCATGGAGCTTATGTTCAGTTAGAAATTCCTTGGGGTGGCAATTAAAATGAAAATATCAAAAATTTTTGGTCTTGTAGCAATTCTTGCACTTTTGCTTCCAGTATTTTCCTCAGCTGTTGATTACGATCCAGTAATTTCTATGACTGTTGAGAAGAATCCTGACTACGCAGTTTTTACTGTCATAGCTAATGACAGAGGCACTAATAGTGATTTGAAAGAGTTGCGATTGTTAGAGGATGGACAATTATATAATAGTCCTGTAGGCCCCGCGTTATGGTCATGTCTTGGAGGTTCTAATAGTGCCGGTGAGAGTTCTTGCAAAGCCACTTGGTATGTTGTTAGCGATGGTACTAGAAGCACTCACACGTACAAAGCTCAGGTTAAAGATTCTCATGATGTTTGGTTTGATTCTGAAGTGGTTACTATTGAATACTTTGGTATTAACACTGCTCCTGTTTGGAATTCTAATGTCTTAACGAGTTTTGATATTCACGAGCCTGAAGTTGGCGCAACTCCCTCTTTTGCTGAATTGCTAGATCTCTCAAATTCTGTAACTGACGATTTTGTTACTCAGGGTTTGGTTAAGAAGGAAGATTTGTCTTTTAGCGTTGTAGGATTATCACATCAGAACTTTTTGGAGTGCAAAATTGAATCACAAAAATTGTTTTGCAAGCCAGTATTATACAATGTTGGGGCCGTTAGCTTGACTGTTAGGGCTTCTGATGGTTCTAAAAGTTCTGATAAAACTTTTACTGTTAACGTTTTAAGAAAGGATCACCCTCCATTATTGTTAAGCACTACTGCTTCAGCGATATCTATGAGTTCTAACGGGGTTAATACTGATGTTGACTTATTTGCTCTTTTTAAAGAGCCTTATGGTTCAACTCTTAAATACTCTCTGGAATTCGACCCTGTTGAAACTCGTGATGCTTTTCAGGATTTAGGTTCTTCAAACTTTGTCAGCAAATCTGTAAGAGTTGGCGATAAGTATGAGAACCACGACTTTTTGAAGCTTGTTGGTACTAATAAGAGGGTTGGAACTGTTAATGTTAAAATAACTGCGAAGTCTGATCTTACTGGAAAAACTGTTGGTCCTATAACTGTTGCTGTAACTCTAACTGCGGTTAAGAAGAGTCCGACACTTAAGTCTGGGGTTAAGACTGCTATTGATTTGGAGTCTAACTCTCAATTTTCTTTTAGCGTTTCTGACTTGTATGATTTAAGCGCTGGCGCAACAATAAGTTCTTACAGTTTTGTTCCGTCAAATCTTAATGATAATTATGTCAGTGTAGTTTTTGATGCTAGTACTGGTTTTGCAACTTTAACGACAAAATCTTTGACTGGAACTGCCTCATCTTGGGGAGTTTCTGTAACTGATAGTGATGGAATGTCTTCAGTTTCAACGCCTTTCACAATAAGAGTTTCTCCATTTAATAATGTTCCAGTACTGAATTTCACGAAGCTTCAAGAGAAAGCCGTACTAACAAGAAATACTGCGCTAACGATAGATTTGAAGCCCGAATACTCTTTATACGTTTTTGACTCTGGAGAGCCTAATTCGCAATCAACTAACGTTTGGTCTTGCGCTTCTGAAAGGTCTGATTTGGAAGTTAGTGTTGATAACACTGCTAAAACTTTGAAGCTTAATTCATCAAGCAATTTTGTTGGCTCTGTAATGGTTACTTGTACTGTTAAGGACAGAGACTTGTTCGGTAATCTTGCCAAGAGCGCAACTGCTTCTTTTAGTGTGACTGTTGCTAGAGAAAATGTTGCTCCTACTATTCACAATCTTTTAAATGTTAAGTCTTATGTTAACAGACTTTTCTCTATGCAGGTTGTTGCTACTGATTTTGATAAGGAAGACTCATTATTGTCTTACAAGCTTGTTGACACTCCAGTATTTACTCTCGGAGCCCAAACAGGAATACTGTCTAATTATACTCCCGCAACTATTGGAGAGCAGAAAGTTGTTAATTTAAAAGTTTGTGACACTAGCACTGCTTCTAACAAGTGCACCACTGCTACTTTCACTATTACTGCTGTATCTGAAGGTACTAGTACTTTTAAGAATGTTAAATTTAATGACGGTCAGCAATCTGACGGTACTAGCTCAACTTTTACTAATATTATAGAATCTCTGGTTGAAGATTCAAATCTTAAAAATTTTTGGAATGTTATTAAGAGCACTGTTAAGTCCTCAACAGTTGATAACAGCTTTATTGTTGAGAGCAGCACTGTTCTAAATTCTACTGTTAGAAACAGTTATATTGAAGGGTGCACTGTTGAGAATTCCACACTTATAGATTTCAAAGGCAGAATGTCTGCAACTAATGGTGCGTGCAATATAAAGAATTCTTTTGTTGACCCTACCACAATGGTTGATTCTACAATCGAAGATTCTACTGTTTTGAACAGCTTTTTGACTTACACAGATGTTAAGAAAAGTACTGTTAATAATGCTGTTGTTGTAGGAACTCAGGGAGCCCGCGCTCTTATAGAAGACAACACTCTTAAATCTGGAAAGTTGAGAAAATCTGATGGAACTTTCTACGAGGTCGGAATAAGCGGCGGCCCTAAATTGTTGTCAGAACTCGTAAGCGCTCTAGTAGCCAGAGCTTCAGCCGACAGAACTTCTGTTAATATTGGTGATACAGTAAACTTTGATGCTTCAACTAGTACTGATGCAGTTTCATACTCTTGGAATATTGATGGTAGTGTAAAGACCGGTGTGAGAGTTTCTCACTCTTTTAATACTGCAGGTTCTAAGACCGTAACTTTAACTGTTACTGACAGGTTTGGTGTTTCAAATACTGTGTCTTTAACTGTTATTGTTTCAACTCCTAGTACTAGCGGAGGCTCCTCAGGCGGTGGAGGCGGTGGTGGTTCTAGTGGCGGCGGTTCGTCAGGTGGAAGTGTTGTTACTGGCCCTCCTGTTTACTCTGTAACTGTTAGCCTTGATGGTACTACTGTTCAAGTAATGTCTGTAAAGTCTAGTGCCAGATTTAGCTATAATGGCGCTCAGCACAAGGTTACTCTTGACAGTATCGCTGGTGAATTGGTCACTGTTACTGTTGAGAGTTCTCCTCAAACAAAAATAATAGCTGTTGGAGAAAACGCATTGTTCGATCTTGATGATAATGGTCAGGAAGACTTTGTTGTTACAGTACAATCAGTTTCAGGAACTGCTGTCGCACAATTATCATTCAGGCTTGTTAGAGAAGGTCCCATAGTTTCTCAAGATCCTCCAGCGTGGGTTTCAACTTTTACAACTGTTAACCTGAAGAGTGGAGAGTCTGGAGTTTTAAGGTTGAAAGATTATGTAACTCTTCCTACAGGCGTTACTGTAACAAAAATTGTTGGAAATTTGAAGAGCGGCAGTGATGTTGTAAGCATAGTTCTTGATGAAAGTACAGGTATTGCTACTCTGACTGCTTCAAATTCTAATGTTGGCAGCGCGTTGTGGGAAATAACAGTTACAGGCAGTAATGGTAAGAGTTCTACTCAAAATATTGCTATAGTTGTATCAAGAGAAAGTAAGGGCTTTTTTGACTGGATTACTGGATGGTTTTCAACAGATATTGAAGCTCCTACAACACTCGTAGGGTTGGTAGTTGCTCAAACAATTGCATTGCTGATACTAGTAGCGTATTTAGTGTTCAGAAAGTATGGCCGTGACGATTATTAGATTTAATTACGCCAATTTCATACTCGCATGGGGTAGGGGGGCTCAAACCTGTAGACGCTTAACGCGTTTATAGGAGAGTCTTCCCTGATTTATTACTGGAGTGATGATATATGGGGCCGCGAGGATTTGAACCCCGGTTGCACCCACCCCAAGGGTGAGTCCTACCAAGCTAGACTACGGCCCCGAATGGTTAGTGCTTTTTTGTCGTATTTTTAATTCTTGAGTTTTTTGGTTGCTCTTGTACATATTAATTTAATACATTCTTTATCTATTATACGTTTCCAATACGAAACGAATAATACTATTATTAGTTTCCATAAGGAAACGAAAAGCTTAATCTTTCACGTCATCTTTCAATTCTTCAATGATCGGAACTTTCTCTCGAACCATTGTTAATACTTGTTTAACATCTTGAGAGTCGTTTGCATTAATAGATATATCAATAGTAGTTTTCTCTCGCAGTCTTTCAACATCTTCAGATTCCGATAGATCTTTCTTTGTTGCTACAGTTATTATCGGAGTATTAAAGTTTTTTTCAATATTTTTTTTCAAGTTGACTTGTTCTTGAATATTGAATCCGCAGCTTTCTGTCGGGTCTATAAGAAAAATAATGAGTGAAGGCAAATGTTTAATAGCGATAAGAGCCCTTTTTTCTATATCATTTTTTGCGGGTCTGTCCAAAAGTCCTGGAGTGTCTAAGAATTGGTATTCTTCAGTATATCCTAGCATTAAGTGTTGAGTCGTGAACGGATAGGAAGCAATTTTTGGCTGGGCGCCCGTAAGAGTTTTGAGAAGAGTGGTTTTTCCAACATTAGGCATTCCTGCAATAATTATTGTAGTCATGCTTGTTTTTATTGGTGGATAATTTTTGAACGTTTTTCTTGCTCGTTCAACAATTATCAACGATTTGTCTATTTGTTTTACAACACTGCTGATTCTTCCATAATACTCTCCTCGTCTTTTGTTTACTCTTTCTAGTACTTCTGTACTTTTTATATCTATTACTGCTTGTCTTGTCAGTTTTTCTATTCTTTCTACGCTCCATTGTATTGCTCCCAGCGCATTTCTTACAGTGTCAACATCCATTGTTGTATTAACTAGATCTCTGTAAAACGGTGGTAGTTGGCCAAAGCTCGGAAAGTTTTTTATTATTCTTCCTAGAGTGTCTTTGAGGCTTCTTTCTACTTCTCTTATTCTTTCAAGCTCTATTCTTCTGCTTTTGTAAAGCGTTCCGTTTTTTATCGTTATTTTTGGTCTTTGCGCATCAGCAATTTTTCTCGCTCTCTTGAATGCTATATCTAAATGTTCTCTTGCAGGCTCTACTTTTCCTAATTGTTTGAGCTCCATAAGTTTAGATTGTGCTCGTGTTTTTTAAATAGTGCTGTTTCTATTAACTAAATCGCTTGTCTGCTTCTTCCATGAGTTTTTCAACTCTTTGCAGTATGTTATCTATTATTTCTTCTCGTACATGCTTTTTGAATGCTTCAGATAACGCCAGTCCTTCTCGCACCCTGTATTTTCTTTCATTTTTTTCTATTAGCCCTATATTTTTTAGTTTTCTTAATTGTGTTCTGATATTTGATTGTGATGTTCCTTGAGAAGAATTTTTTCCTTTGCCTCTGTTAACTCTTGCTTCATTTATTATTTCTTCAGTTGTTAACTGCTTTTTCGTAAAAATGCTGTATAATATATCAACTATAACGTCTCTGGAATCTCCGGGGTTCAGAAGTCCTATTGACAAGCATATTTTTCTTACTAGTGCTCTTTTTTCTAAACCTCCAGGATGCTCGTACTTTCTAAGAGTTATTTCTGAGAGCGGGCGATCGTTCATTATTTCTTTGTTTTGAACAATCTTTTTATATCTTTCCATAAATTTATAATGCCAGTTTAAGTGCTAAAGATTAATCTATGTTCTCGCGAGGAATTAAACCCGATTTTGAAATCATAAAAATCCGCGGATTTTTAGGATGCAAAAAACGGCGCTATATCTACAAACTAAAGTATTGAGTTTTAGCGCCGTTTTTCCGCATAAAGAAGAACAAAAAAAAGAAAGAGTAAAAATGGAAGGAGCGGTCTACCCCTTCCACAAAACAAATACTAGTCATCACTATCCGAATAATCCTCCCGCGTCATCTTTCTTTTCTTCTATGTGGGCGTTCAATTCCCCTTTTTGCTCTTTAAGAGTTTCAATCTCTTCACCAAGTATTGTTGCAAGAACGGGATCCTGCTCATCGGCTATCTCACTCTCTAATTCTTTTATCAGCTCGTCAATCTTCGCATTTTTTTCTTCAAGAGTTGTAGCTTCTCTCAATTCCTGCTCCTTTTTCGCTCCGAAAAATTTTAGGAATCTGTAAAAAGTTCCCTTACCTTCTTCCTGGCTCTTCAACTCTTGGGCCGCTTCAACTAAATCTTGCGTTTGTGCTATCCCTTCAAAGTCTCCGCCTTTAGCTTCTTCTAATCTCTGGGCGGCTAGAAGGAGTCTTTTTCTTAAATCTTTTTGTTTAACACTTTCTCCTTCCCTGAAATCTTTAACCACGTCAACTCCTAACACTACGCTGCCTGAAAACTTTGCGGCTAGCTGTCCTGCTTTTGTTGCTACATCTTTTGATTCATACTTTGCTCCGTAAACTATTGAGTCTCTTATAGCTCTGTACCTGTCCAGTGTTGCATCCATAGCTATTTCTAATCCCTCAATATCTTTAACGGTTGAATCTTCTGATAGTGTTACTAGTGCTATATATCCTAGCGATTCCTCTGGTCCTGAAAGTTCATCCTGTACTTCTACAAATGCACACCTTCTTTTTGCTTCCTTTAATATGAACTCTCTTAACGATTGCTCATTCATTTTTTCCTTGCACAATGTTTGAACTTCTTCTAATTTCTTGCACATTTGGGCATTTTTCTCTTTACAATTTTTTTGTTCTTTCTCGAATCGCGTACACATTTGTGTTTGTCTTTTGGCCTCTATTTTTGCTTCTACTTTACAATGTGTTGGATTTTCTGCGTCTTCTTTCTGTCTTTTAATACATTCTTGAAGCATTTCATCTTTTGACGGGCCTCTTCTTTCTGATTCAAACCTTTCAAAGTCTGAAGGTTCTTGCCTAAAATCTTCTCTTCTAGTATCATCTCTGAATTCTTCTCTTGGCGGTTCTCTTTGGTTTTTCCTCTCAAAGTCTTCTCTCGATGCACGGGATTCTCTATCAAATTTTTCTTTATCTTCTGGGCTTATCTGGTCTTGTCTGAAATTGTCTTGCCTGAAATTATCTTGAGGAACTCTTCCCAAACCTTCGCCGCCTGTGCTGCCTCCTGACGAGTCCCCGCCAGTACTTGTTGCATCACCGCTAACTGTAGAACCGCTGGCACTCTCGGATGATGAGCCCGAACCTCCTCCTGATGAGTCTCCGCCTGATGGTGGCCCGCTATGGCCATCGCTTGAATGACTATCTTCAACAAGCCCTAGACCAACGGCCGCTCCCGTTATGATCCTTAATAATGATTGTCCTAGAGTTCTCTGCTCTGTTATAGCACTGCCAGTAACACCGTCGGGGCTTGTAGACGCACTATTTGTATTAGCAGATGTTCCTGTTCCTGCCGAACTTCCTGATCCAGTGCTCTCTGTAGATCCTCCACTAGTAGTTGCGCCAGTGCTTGGCGATGAAGAACCAGTGTTCGTTGTTGGAGACGTTGTTTCTGAACCTGTTGACCCCTGAGTTCTTGAAGCCGTTTCAGTAGGTGATACTTCATTACTCACGCTTTCTTGATTAGTATCAGACCTTTCAACTGTTGATTCTGCTCTCCTTTCAACACGCTCAACTCTTTGAGTCCTTTCTGAGGATTCGTCTTGAAAATCTCTTGGTTGGTGTCTATCAAATTCTTGCTCGCAAAATTCTTGATCTGATATTACTTCTCTTCTAGTCTCCAGCCATTGTTTTGATCTTTCTTTGCATAATTCTACAAATGTTTCCTCGCTAGGCACTGGACAACTGTGAGCAGTCATCTCTTTCTTTTCAAGTTCTGAAGCTCCATCAAAAAATTCTTCTGGAGGCTTGCCTATCCTGCCACACCCTTCTTCAACCCTTTGGGCGCATTCTGCTACTGGAAACTCGTTGCAAACTGTTGAAACATCTCCACCAATATTTTCTTTTATCTTTCCTACAAGCAAATCGGCAATTTTTTCAGGCTCTCCGCATAAAGGAAATATTTCTTCCTCGCTTATTTCATCATCAATGTATTGAAACGCCATTCCGTAAATTCCGTCAGGGTGTTTGCTAAAATCTGGAATTCTTGGACCGTAATCTTCTCTTGCTTTGAATCGCTCCCTCTCAGGACCTCCAGGTCCTTTATCAAAACCTCTGGGACCTCTGCCTGATTGACCAAAATCATCATCTGGAGGACCGTCAAAAGACCCGAAATCATCACTAGGTCCCGGACCAAAACCTTCGGGGCCTCTTTTAAAATCATCAGGGCCTTCATCAAAAGCTCTAGCTCTATCATCATCTCTTCCGATCTTTCGAGGAATAACATCTTTATTATCTAATTCTGCGGCGAGCGCAGTGTTGAGAAACATTAACAAAACGAATATTGCGAAGAACTTTTTCATTAAAAACACCTCTCTTTACACCTGTTTATACCAAATAGTTTAAAAAGCTTATCTGAAACCACGTTAAAAACTATTATGACGCAAAAAATCTTTGGCTTTGTGAGGGCCTATGGTCTAGTGGTTATGACGTCTCCTTTACACGGAGAAGGTCCCCAGTTCGAATCTGGGTAGGCCCACTGTTGTTGCCAAAGATTTTTGCGCACAAAATTTGAAGAATTTTGTTGCGTCACCTTTACACGGAGAAGGTCGCCAGTTCGAATCTGGCCAGGACCATTAGTAAGACCAGATTTTTGCGCACAAAACAAAGTTTTGTTGTGTCTCCTTTACTGTTCGCTTCCCTTGTGTGCATGCTTACGTGGTTGAGTTCAGAGCGAAACCCGCAGGGTAGAACAAGAAAAACACTGGAGAGAACCTGAACAAAAAACACGAAAAATACTCATGAACTGGGCAAACTTTAGTATTATTCCCATGATGAATCATTTGCAAAAAGTGTTCCATTTTTTACAAAAAGAACATCTGACGCGATTGGCATACTATCCCGTACTCGTACTGACATTGAAACAATATGGTATATTCTATAGTTCTGTTGTTTCATGAATGCAACAACATCATGGAAAATCGGCATTCCTTTCATCCATGGACTGTACGAAACTTCAAGTAGTACGAACTGCGCTTTTGAAAGTGTTTTTGTTGCGCCTTTAAGAACTTCAAGTTCATATCCTTGAACATCTAGTTTGATGAAATCCGGGTTTGTAATCCCCTTTTGTTTGATAATATTATCAAGCGTTGTGAGAGTCATTTTTGTTGGTGTTCCCTTATGAATTGAATCATAGAAAATTGAGCTTTGATTCCCGTGCTGGTAAAATATTACTGTTTTTTTTCTTTGCCCAAGAAGCGTTTGTGCACATATTATGTTGCCGTATTGTTGTGCAATTTTTGATAACCTTGATTTATTTTCATCAAGTGGATCAATGCACAAATATTTTGTCCGCGGAAATATGGGAAGAACTGCCTTTGTCCATCTCCCTCTTCCTGCACCTATATCTATGATTGTTTTGGGACGGAATCCTTTTTCTTTAAGCTGGTGTATCGCAATAATCATATTATCATATTCTAACGAGCGGTTCAATCTGGATATTCTGAACCCAAATTTGTAGAGAAATGGATTGAACATTGCTCCCAACTCATGCATCTTTTTAAGAACATTAAACATGTTTGGAGAATTTTATGAAAGTTTATAAATTTATTGTGAGAATGTAAATAGACTTATTCTATGAGTTACTTTTGTCGTGTACCAATAAATAATAAGTTATTTAAATGAGACAAAAACCCCGGATGCGGAGTGTGATGTGGAATTGTATTAAATTATTTAAACAGAAAAAGAATATTAGTAACCGGGGGTGCGGGTTTTCTTGGCTCTCATCTTGTCGAGTATCTTAAGGAGCATGCTCAAGAAAGCGATGTTGTTGTTCCTATACGTTCAGAGTATGATCTTGTGCAGGGCGATGCAGTTAGAAGATTATTACGAGATGCTCGTCCTGACGTAGTTATTCATCTTGCGGCGGTTGTTGGTGGAATAGGGGCAAACAGGGAGAATCCTGGAAAATTTTTTTACGAAAATATTATGATGGGAGTCCAATTAATTCATGAATCATGTCTTGCGGGGATTGAAAAGTTTGTTGCCGTTGGAACTATCTGTGCATATCCAAAATTTGCTACAATACCATTCAGGGAAGAAAATCTTTGGGACGGGTATCCTGAAGAAACTAACGCCCCTTATGGCCTTGCAAAAAAAATGTTGTTGGTTCAATCTCAGGCATATCGTAGTCAGTATGGTTTTAATTCAATATATTTACTTCCAGTGAATTTGTATGGCCCAAGGGATAATTTTGATCATTCATCATCTCATGTAATACCTGCAATGATCAGAAAGTTTTTAGAAGCAAAACACCGCAATGATTCTACTGTTGTTTTGTGGGGTGACGGATCTTCAACCAGAGAGTTTTTGTTTGTTAATGATGCCGCAGAAGGTATTGTTCTGGCCGCAGAGACGTATAATGGTTCGGAACCCGTGAATCTTGGTTCAGGACACGAGATTTCTATTAAGGATCTTGCGATGAAGATTTCATCAATGGTTGGATTTGGAGGCGATATTATTTGGGACACTACTAAACCAAATGGTCAGCCAAGAAGATGTTTGGATGTTTCCCGAGCAAAAACAATGTTTAATTTTACCGCAAAAACTACTTTTGATGATGGTTTACGACGGACCATTGAGTGGTATATTCGTGAGAATGATGATAAAATAGAACATTATATATAACTATTATTTTTTGCACGCAAAACAAGAGACTCAAGAATACTTCCTATCTTTTCAGGAGACATCAATTCTTTGTATGACTGTCTTGCGTGAACACCCAACAACTTTGCACGTGCAGGGTTCTTATATAAAAGCAGGATGGCACTGACAAGAGCATAAGTATTATCTGGAGGAATAAGGAGTGAATTCTTTCCATGAACAAGAATGCCAGAAACACCGGGAGCATTACGAGTGATAATGGCCTTTCCAAAAGCCATAGCTTCAACAATTTTTGTCTGAATCATCAAAGAATTTTTCTCACCGGAACTAAAAACTCCAAGCACAACGTGAGAACGATTCACAAAAGGATCAAGAGATGGAACAAAGCCATGAATGGAAACATTTGTTAAATTATCAGTCTTCACTTTTTTTCTCATCATATACCACGTCTGACCTCGGCCGCATAAGTCAAAATGAATCTTATCATAATTTTTTCTCTTCAATATTTTTGCGGCGCCCAAAATTACATCGATTCCGTGCAAAGGAATGAATGACCCCCAAAATAATACTCGAAATGTCTTCCTAATAAGGGGAAATTTTCGAGGAGTTCTTGATGCGAGAGCGCCAAAGGGAACAAGAGAAATCATTCCATGAGAAACATGAAGAGTGTGCTCAAAATAATTACGATGAGTTGCAGTATCAAGAAAAGGAATATCCGAAAAATAAAGAGAGTATTTATCATTCCAACGCAAAAATCGCGAAATCACAGAATTATCACGAATAATATTGCGATCACGAACAAGATTCTGATAATCAGAAATAAAAACATCAAATAAAACAGGAATTCTCCAACGAAACAACTGAGACAAAACAAGAGCCAGCTTTCCAGTCACGACAACTGCATCTGCATGAGACAATAACAAACGAAAAGAATATAATAAAAGGCGAGCATAACTCATTGAAGAATATTCTATAACAGTGTGGCCGCGAGAATGTAATGCCTCCATCAAAATATGGGGGCGGGCATGATGCGGCTCGTACCTGCCGAAAAAGAAAATCTTCATTGTAAATTCATCCTCTGAAGGATCTCACGAATACGATGAACCATCGTATGCTCTTTAATAACACGATTATAACTTGCCTGTGTAATCTTTAAACGTTCATCATGATGTGAAAGATAGTATTCAGCAAGCTCCAAAAGTTCCTCCTCAGTTTTGTATATTATGATCTCCTTTCCTTTGCGGAAAAAAGAATCAATATCACGATGTGCATCAGTTAACTGAAAAGACCTTGAAGCAGGAATTTCAAACGTACGAGGGTTTGGCATGATAAAACTTTTTGATGCACCATGAGGGTTCAGCACGATCTTTGACTGGTTAAACAATCGAACCATACTGCGTAAATCAACAGGAGGAAGAGAAATACTGGAGAGCTCATTGGGCGCTTTATTCCATCCGGGACCTGCAATCAATAATCTTTTTCCAACAAATTTTTGCATCAATGGAATACGATTACCATAAGCAGTACCAACCATACAAACATCAGATGGAAAAGAACGATTTTCTAACAATACTAGTTCACGATGAACACCCAAAGGATCGGCGCACGCGGGCAAGTAATATGAATTAGGATTTAATTCCCTTAAACGATTAACATATTGATGATCATACATAAAAAAAGCGTCGTACTCAGAAACATTCTCGATCTTGTTAAACTTTTGAAGCTCTCCAAAAGGCTCATCAGGCCCCCAGTTTGCAGTTTTACATCCTAGAGAACTAATCTTCTCAATAGTCCCTGGAATAATAGTTTCGCCTTTGCTAACAAAAACAAGGTCGGCGGGCCAAGATTTTGCAACTTTTATAAGTGATTTATTTAACAAACGATTAGTCAAAGAGAATTTTTGGAGATGGTGCTGACGATAATGAAACGAACGAACATTGTGCCCCAAAAGTTCAAATGCCGAAAAAATTTGGTGTCCTAAAGAAGGATATGAACAGCCAAACATGTCAACGATCAAAACATTCATAGTTTATGAATATTGCTAATTGTTTAAAATGGTTGTGGATTATTAGTAAGCGACAAAAGTACTTAAAAATTCGCTGAGACGAATTTTTAGGATATTTTTGATCATGATCAAAGGTGGCGGGGTGAGCTAAGCGAACATGCCCCCAGTCTATTGACTGGAGGTCCTTGCCACCTTTGACACCTCGATGCTTCAGCTCGAGGAGCAGTTGCGCACAAGTATTGAACAACCTCTGTTTTGGCTTTTAGTAATAGTAAATTGCATTAATTTTGGAACTTTTACAATGCAATTTACTAGTCTAGCAAATCTCACAACTGTTCAATAATTAATGAGATTTGCTATAATTTTGTCAACAGCAGTGTTCATACCTCGGCGTAAACGCTGAAGTTGTTGATTTGACAACTTGTTAACAACATCGCACGCACCGGGTTTACGTCGAGATCTTTGATTCGGATTCAACAACACTCTCCAAAAATGATAACATCTTTGTAGAAACAATGCCCCAATCAAATTTTAATGCTTGTTTGCGGGCATTTTTGCCAAGAGAACTACAAATAGCAGGATTCTTAAGACAAAAAATGATGGCATCGGCAAGAGCAAGATGATCATAGAAAGGCACGATCAAAATGTCCCTTTTATTCTTTGCATATTCTGCCATTCCTACCAAAGGAGTACAAATACAAGGAAGAGAACAAGACATAGCTTCAAGAAGAGTATTGGGAAACCCTTCTACAAGAGAAGGAAGAACAAAAATATCTGATGCCGAATAAAAATTAGGAATCTCTGACAAAGAAATGGACCCAGTACGAAGAATGCGATTATTATATTCTCCAAGATTAAAAGAACATTGTTCACTGCCAACAAGGAGAAATTTTGCATTCGGAATGCTCTTAAACACTAAAGAAAGCGCGTTCTCAAGAACAAAAGCCCCTTTGATTGGTGAAAGCCCGCCAGAAAACATAATTATTTTTTCATCATCACGAACACCTAAACGCTCTCGAACAATTCCGCGCTGATAAAAATCACGATAAAATTTCTTTGTATCAACACCAGTACAAGGAGAACACACCCGAAGACTTGAAGACAGAGAATATTCTCTTTGAAAGTAAGAGTACAATTCATTTGACTGACAAAAGAATGCCTTTGCATTTCTCAGACATGCACGTTCAATAGTTTTCTGAAGAAAAAAATCAAAAGAAAGAAATACCCGCTTTAACAACGATTTCTTTACGATTTTATCATTCAAAAGTTTTTTCCAAATATTTTGTTCAACGATAATCGGAGTTGCCGCAGAACGGTACACAAGAGGGGCGTCGCACCCAACACCACCATACGCGCCCAAAGAAACACCCAAAATAATATCAGGATGCTCTTTTTTTATAAGGACACTAACCTTGCGTCCAAACAAAACGTAATCACGAATACGTCTAAATAATCTGGCATGATGAAGAGGAACACGAATAATACGAACACCGCTCATTACATCATCAACATTTTTATTTTTGGGCAACGAAGAAATAATAACAACTTCATGGCCTCGAGAAACTGCCTCACGACTAAACTCTAAGCAAAATTTGTATATACCGCCCATTCCTTCTCGAAAATAAGGAAAAGGAATAACAATTTTCATAAACTGCAACACTCTATATAATTGTACTTATGATGTACGGTCATCGCTCCCTTTAAATATCTTATGTTGATCTTTTCACAACCCTTTTATATCCCCGCATTTTTGTAATAGAATGGGCAATAAATCCTTTTTTCTGCAAGTCAGCCGGGAGCATTACTTCTCACAAAAATATAATTCTTTAGATCGTTTTCAATCTTATTTCTACCAAATAGATTCCATTATACAAACGAAACCAAAAAAAATTCTTGAAATAGGGATTGGTTCTGGCATTGTTTCAACATATCTGAAAAGTATTGGTTTCTATGTGAAAACATGCGATATTGACCATGCATTGAATCCTGATATAGTTGGAGATATACGTGACCTTCCTTTTTCTGACTATTCATTTGATACTGTAGTTTCTTTTGAGGTTTTGGAGCACATTCCATTCTCCGATGTTCCCTCGGCGTTGAAAGAATTGGCAAGAGTTACAAAACGCTTTGTTATTGTTTCTATTCCATTCAGCACAGTATTCTTCGCGTTATTGCTAAGATGGAGCCTGCCTTTTACTTCTAGAACAATATCCTGTTTATTTAAGATTCCCCGCGTGTTCAATATTATTAAATTTGATGGAATAAAAAATAAAGAACACTATTGGGAAATGGGCACGCGTGGCTATTCTTATAAAAAAATTAGTACTGCTATCAAAAAATCGTTTAATATACGTAGAGAATTCTATTCTCCAACAAATCCAAATCATCACTTTTTTGTTCTCGAGAAAAAGATGTGAAACTTCTGTAGTACTTTTAACAATTTTAATTTTTTTCGGTGACTTTTTTTGATAAAACCTTATTATATGCGTTAATAATATCTTTGAAGCACTTTTCTTCAGAAAACTCTTTTTTAATCTTTCTTTTTCCGTACGCTCCCATGTTTTTTCTTATTGTTGAAGACGCAAGTATTTTCTTCACTTTTTTTAATAATTCCCCAAGTGAAAATGTTTCCAAAAGAAACCCGTTATTTCCATCTTCAATCACATCAGGAATGCCTCCAATACGTGTTCCAATAACAGAAACTCCATGTGCACAGGCCTCCAGTAGCATCCGGCCCAGACTTTCATAAAACCTTCCGGGCATTAGTACAATGCTTGCTTTGCTATAATACGCCCCAAGTTTGGAATTTTCCGTCCAAGGAACAAAATGAGTTCTTGATTCAGCGTTTAATTCTTTCGCCAAATTTTTTGCTTCCTTCTCGTATGCACCTCTTCCAATAATAATTGCGTGTGCATCTGGTATAAACTGAAGAAGAGTTATAATGTTTTGAATGCCCTTCTCTTTCTCTATTCTACCCGCATATAATAATATCGGTGCATTTTTTGGAATGCCTAGTTTAACATTAATATTACTCCGAACTTTTTTGCACACTCGTTGAGGATTGTGAACTACTTGCATATTTTCAGGAGAATATCCTAATTTTACTATATCATCTCGTATTCCATAACTAATAGGCAGAAGAAGGCTTGCATCTTTTAAAGTTTTTTCAAAAAGTTTCATGTGTGGAATACTATACAACCAATATGCAAGTGCAACACTCTTCCTAAGCCAGCTTTTGCCCCCCCATACCACAATAGTTTCTCGAAGCCGATGAAATCCTCCGCATCCAAGACAATTTTCTCCTTTAGAATCAATACCCTTCTGTGTGAAACAAAATAAATTTGGTCCATTAATGGTTACAACGTACGGTATTGCTGTTTTTTTAGATACCCATCGAAGACTTGGCGCGCTTTCTGAATTAAAACTATGAAGAATATCTGGAGTGAACTCTTTCAAATAATTCATAGTCTGACGATACATTTCATAATACATCCATTCAAGATTTGAAAGTCTTGGAAAAAGCGGAATTGTACGAATGCTCAATCTTGTTACAGGCACTTTATCAATAATTTCGTCTTTTCTTATTCCTGCAGTAAACGTTAAAACTCTTACATCAATTCCTTTTTTTTTAAGAATTCTTGCAATATAATGAACACTTAATTGTCCACCACCAATTACCTCCGGGATATACCTTCTTGTTACAATGAGAACTTTCATGAATTACTTTCAAATGCGAAGCTTTAAAATCTTATGATTAAAGAGCTAAAAGAAAAGAAAAAAAACTCTTATCAAACAGTTTTTCGAAACATATCAGAAAGTAAACCAATGAGAAATAATTGTAAAGCTAAAAGAAAAAAAATTCCAGAAAAAACTGCAAAAAGAGTGCTAGTATCAACAGAAGAAGAAACATGCCAAAGACTTAATAAAAATAAACTTATTATAATGCACATCCCGCTTCCCAAAGAAAAAAATTTCATTGGAGAATAATCGCGAAGAAGACGAATAAGATTAATGCTGACATTCATTGCATAATGAAATGGATTTTTAATCAAGCGGCTCTCGTCAATGCGGGAGGAAAACTGAGTTGGAACCTCTCCGATAAGAAAACCACTCCACGATGTCTTCAAGATCTGCTCCTGTGTATATGTATAATTACTCGTGATAGGGCACGAAATGGCAACGGCCCTAGTAAAAGCGCGAAAACCGGTCTGAGCATCACCAATATGCTTCTGGGACAACAAAGAAACAAGAACAGTAAAAGATAAATTGCCCAAACGCTTCAACCAATGCATACGCTCAATACCGCCAGAAAAACGATTTCCAAGAACAAGATCATATCCTGAACGAACCATTTCAATAAGCTTCGGTATATCATCGGCGCGATACTGTCCATCAGCATCAGTGTGAACAATAATATCCGCACCAGATCTAACACACTCAGCAATCTCAAGCTGAAAAGTACGAGCAAGACCAAGATTTGTATGATTAGAGATAACGCGGGCGCCAGCATCTTTCGCACGTTGCGCAGTACTATCACGACTGCCATCATCAAAAACTTGAATTTTAGAACGAGGATATTTTTTTAAAACACAAGAAATATCCTTTACAACGCGTCCTATAGTTTTTTCCTCATTATATGCAGGAATTGTAACTATAATTTTTTCCATACGCGAGAAGGATTTTCAGATGCTATAAAAATCTTGTGCCATATACCAAGATGAACCAAAGAATATAATGCACGAGCATTTGACAAAGATGAACTGGAACCAGACCATCTCTGAATAATATTTTTCACACCATCAGGTCTTATGCCCAACCCTTTCCAAGAACTTGCATCAATACTTTCCGCGCGCGCAATCAGGTCACGACGAAAATTTTCCAAAGGAACCCAGAAACCCTGCTTCTTTCTATTAAGAACACTTCTTGGAAGATACTTTTTAACAGCTTTCCGAAACAGCAATTTTGTACCAAGAGCGCTGGCCTTCTGAGAGAATGGCATACCTAAACCCAAACGAACAATAGGAAGATGAAGCAAAGGAACTCTAGACTCGATACCCTGCCACATAAACAATTTATCAGACTGCTGAAGAATATCGTGCTGCAAAAAAGTTTGACACTCTACTTTTGTAATATCTTCTGGAATGCTGAACTTTTCAGGAAGATGTGCCGTTAAAACAGTCTTAGGATCAAAAGCACCCAAAACAGAAGAACGATGTTCAGGAGAACTCATCTCAACAAGGGAACGATAAAAAAACTTTTTATTATCTGCACCCTTTACTGCAAGATAAAGAGATTGAACGCCGTCACTACCAAGACGCGCGGCATATGGACTAACCATTCCAAGAATGCCTGGAGAAACACGTTTGAGAATAAATGATAAAGGAACTCTTACAATAGCATTGCGAAGAAAAGAATGAAATGCGAGAAGACGATGATGAGTATACCCTCCAAATAATTCATCACCGCCACCGCCGCTCAAAACGACTTTAAATTTTCCATGAATGTGCTTAGCCAACGCAAGCTGAGGAATACTTGACGGATCCGCTACTACATCATCCATTACAAAAATAGTCTCTGGAAGAGAATGCAACGATTCAGAATCAAGCATGATCTCGAAATGCTCGGAACCCCACTCATCTGCAAGAAGACGAGCAAATTTTGCATCCTCAAAACTAGGATCATCATATGATACAGTAAAAGATGACAAATTACTTCCAGCACGATGAGCAAGAGAACCAATAATCGCACTATCAAGACCCCCGCTTGATAATAACGCAATAGGAACATCAGATAATAACTGTTCACGAACAGACAATTCAAGATTCTTACAAAGAGTTTCCTCAGACACGTGATGAAGAGGAGAATCCCAAGACCAAAAAGGCCTTGAAGAAACAGCAACACTAGAAGAAACTACAGCACTGCGATGAGAATATGTGAAGATTATGCCTGGAGGAACGCACTCAACACCCTCCAAAAGAGTTTCATTTGTAGGATTGTACCGAAACGAAAGAATACGCGCAACAACATTCTTTCTTACAACATTTGGAGGTGAATCATGAGAAAACAACGCTTTATACTCTGAAACAAAAAATATAACATTATCTTTCTTCCATACGTATAAAGGCTTCACACCAAGTGGGTCACGGCACACAAATAACTTTTTCTCAACTGTATCATACAACAAACAAGAAAAAATACCCCGAAGCATACCCCAAACGGCATTACCCCAAACAGAAAATCCTTCAAGAATAACCTCCGTATCAGATAAAGACCGAAAAACAACTCCGCGCTTTATTAGCATACCACGAAGAATAGGAGCATTAAACACTTCACCATTATATACAAGAACAAAACGGCGGGAAGAATCCCACATAGGCTGATTGCCTGCATTAGAAATATCCTGAATAGACAAACGATGATGACCAAGCCACACATTATTATCAGAAAAAAATCCAGAAGCATCGGGACCTCGATGAGATAACAAGTTCAACATACGACGAGGAACTGAAGAATCAACAATGCCCCACGCGCCAACAATACCGCACATGTAAACTTGGAGAACACACAAGATATTTAAAGACTTCGAAGACAACCGCAAAAGAGGGGCCGTACGATATGAACTTTTTATTCAAGGAAAAAGTACCTTTGTCAATAATTATTTTCTTTGCGGGGCTCGCCACATTTCTTGTTATGATGTTTTTCATATCAGACATACATTACATAGGAGGAGCAGAAGATGCAGGATATTCGCTTATAGCGTGGCAATTATCAGAAGGCAAAGGTTTTCAGACAACAACAGTACTCTACTTTTATACTATTTACCCGTCAGTAACGCATCCAGATGATACTTCGCCACCATTATATCCGCTACTTCTAGCACTACTTTACAAAATTATAGGTATTTCAGTACTAATATCAAAAATACCAAATCTTGCACTACAATTTATTATACTGCCGCTCATAGTTTATTCACTTGGAAAATACTGGTATAGCAAACGTGTTGGTTTTATAGCTGCGCTCCTCACAATGTATTCACCTCTTGCAATACCCGTCAGCCTACATGTTGAAGCAGAACCACTCTATACAACATTCACGCTTCTTACAGCACTTTTTTTTACGAAATCGATAAAAAAACCTAAATTCACAATTATTGTTGGCATACTGTTAGCATTTACAATTCTTACAAAATATACAGGAATATTACTCATATTGTCGATAATAACTATCTATGCATGGGGTAGTTTTACTCAAAGAATACAACCTACACGCTATTTGCTCTTTGCAACAATAATTTTTCTTATCATTACACTGCCATGGTTTGTTAGAAATATCGATCTATACGGAGATCCTATTTTCTCAGTCAATAAATATAATGCAGTAGTTTTGGCCCAAGGAGGCAGAACAGGCGCGATGTACTGGAATACAACACTGCCATCTTATAAAGAATATATTCAACAAAAACCAATTTTAGAAATAACACAATTAGTTTTAAACAAGTTTAAAGCCTACATTATTGCATTATTTCCACTTCATATACTGGCAATTTTTGGGCTTTTTATAACAAGAGGAGCAAGCAAATGGTTTATAGGAACACTCTATGTATACAACAGTATATTTCACACAACTTACTGGGTATTTGAATACGGATACATGATGCCGCTTGCACCTCTTCTAACCCTCGTCAGTATTCACGCAATTTTCAACATCAGCTCTTTTTATCAACCGCGCATTCGCCCAAAAATAGAAATACCAATTATACTGCTCCTATATGGCGCAATACTCTTTCTCTACATTTTTACAGCAATAAAATTTTCATCAATAACAACCGGCTATTATGAAAACCCGGGCTATCCTTATGAGAACACTCCAGAAACAGAAAGCGCACTGCGCGCCGCGGAATGGGCTTCGAGCAATTTGCCCTCAGATGCGATAATTATTACGAAACGGCCACGAGGATTCAGTTATCATTCAAAACTCCAAACAATTTATAACAATGAAAATATAACCGACATACTCGCCATATCCAGTCAATACAACGCTAAATATGTTCAATGTCCATCACAACCTAGTAAAGAGTTCATGCAAATATACTCTTACAATTCATACTCTCTATGTATCATCAATACATTGAAAAATTAATGAAAAAAATCCTGAAAACTATAACTATGACACCCGCAAAACAGAATCGTTGCCAAAAATCAATGAACGTGTATACACATACAGAGAAGAAGAAGTGAACAAACTATCACAGTCTTTCTGAATATTTCTGAGCATCTCCTGCGAACAAACAATATCTTTTCTTGAAACACCATTTCTGCATAATAAAATTTCGTCCGGTACTGAAGAAGAAACCGCGGTTATATTTGTATATTTGAATGTGTAAAAATTTGTCCAAAAAAACTGATTTGGCTCACGAAATAATTCGATCAGCACTCTGCCGCTCCAATCATCAGGCTTTATGCTGATAATCGCATCATCTATAACGCAACTATCAAGCTTTCCAGCAATACCTGCTATTTTCAACTGTCTGGCCTCAATAGATGGAGTGTACACAAACATTGTAAGAAGCAATAAATACAAACTAAAAACTAACAACAGTTTCCTGTTACCGCGAGCAAAAATTGGACAAAGAATTCCTATAACTGGAAGAGCATTGGGAAGTTTTATCCTAGTCCAAGGGCCAAATTGAACATTCCAAAAAATTGTTTGTAAAATAAATATTAACACAAAAATCAAACACAATACTGCATACTCATTGCCCTCGCGAGCAGAAGTCCATGCCAAATATGCTCCCATCACAATTAGAGGAACAGTAAAGAAAAAGGTAAAAAAGAAAACCTCCTGCCACGGAAGGCTATAAATTTTCGATATAAGATTGTTATACGTGAATACAAACCAATACATGGACTGAAAAGATACATGAAAAAAAACAAGTAGCCAGAAAAGCCCTCCAAGCAATGCGCCAAAAATAAAAAATAACAAGCTTCTCAAATTATGCCTCAACAAAAAAATACCATAGACGCTCCCAACAATAATCCCAGGAATTATCATTAAGGGAGTTGTTCCAATAAGAAGAGCCATAAAAATCCCGCGAAGAAGATGATTAGAGAAAAAAAAGAACAAAAGAAGAAACAGAAGGACCAGTGATTCACTTCTTAAAATTGCGAAAGGAATGCCAGTATACCCTGCCAGAAAAACTATTGATGCGGCGTGAGGATACAAAAAATTGTTCTTCTTTGCAATGCACCACACAAGCCAGGCAGAACAAAAAACAAATAGTATATTTATAATATGAATTGCAACAATAAGAGCCGAACCTTTTCCAAAAATCCAAAACAACGGTGCAAAAAGATAATTATTAAAAACAATATGATGCTCAAAAAAATCGGTGTACGGAATTTTTCCCTCGGATATCCAATATGATATCATCAACATTTGCTGTTCATCAATCAAACTTTGATGAAATCCCTGTATAACTGCAAGAGAAAAAAAAACGAAATACATTAAAATAAAAATTGCTGATGTTCTACCCATACACCCTTGGTGAACTTAAAGAGTATTTAAATATTAGTCTTCAGAGAATCAGCATCTTTGTTCCATTCGCAGTAAAAATTGTATGCAGGAGCATTCAAAATATTATCAACTCTGCACAATTTTCCACTGTTTAAAAAGTACATTATATATCCGTGCTGTCTAAAAAAAATTTGAATATCTAAGGGTGAATAGCCAAACAATCCAGCGTGGCGGCTCTCAACTTCCAGCAGTATACGAGGATGATACTTTTGGATTGTTTCTTTTGCTCCACGCAGAACATTTAATTCTCCGCCTTCTACATCTATCTTTATAAAATCTACACGTTTTAACCTCTTACTCTTAACATATTTATCTAGCTGAATGGACTCTACATTAAAAGGAGTCCCTGATTGATGTTCTGAAGAAAATGCTGTACTGCGCCCAATAGGAGAGTAAATTGTTTTAAAACCATTTTCTGCCCCAACAGCGCAACGATTCAAAAATACTTTTGATGTATGAGAGTTCATCAATACATGGCGTGATAAACTCTTGTATGCGGTGGGAACAGGTTCAAATGAATGAACCGAACCATTATGATTAGTCCAGAGTGCGAAATGAACTGTATACCACCCAAAGTTTGCTCCTACATCTATAATATTCCAATCAGCCCCAACAATATTTTTAAGAAAATCTGTTTCTTCAGCTTCAAAGAATCCTGTTTCCGGAACAGATAATAGTGAGTGAGACTCGGTTACATCAAGAAAAAATTTTGAATTATCACCAAGTGTAAGAACAATTCCATCATAATCAACAAGCAGAGAACGAAGATTTAGACGGCTACGAAGAGCAACAATATCATTCAAAATTTTTCTATTGTGAAGACCTATCTTTGGCTTCACAATATTGCTGCTGATTTTATACACTTTGGATGCAAAATTATTCAACCGTGGAAACTTTACAAGAAATATTTTTATGTGTTTTAAGAAAAAATTCATATGTTCACCCAAAAACTTTCTCCTCATTTTTAGACAACGCACAGTTCCTTAAATTGTAAACATTTATTTCAGCAAAATAATCATAGGCATCATTTCCCGCTACTGAATAATCACCATTATTTTCGAAATAGTAATAGTTTATCTCGCCATACTTATTTTTAAATGTTGCCTCCGGTGCACAATGATTCTGTAAATAAAGAGACATATTATAATTAAATCCGGATCTTGCATATTCTGGTCTCAGCCCGGTATGCACAAGATAGCTAATAACATAACAGGCATTTCTCTCATTACAAAGCCGGAATAATTCTGAAACATTATTTCGCGGAAGCCTTTCAGATTCAAATGTGTAAAAAGGAATATTCGATTGATATCTGGAGCCCCCATGATCATAAATGAATTCCAAAGCATCAGGTGTTGCGCTTTTTACAGCCATAACATTATATATGCTTGGAATGGCTGCAACAAATGAAACCATAATAAAAACAAATACCGCCCAATTTTTCCACCGAAAAACGTATAATGAAAAACTATTTATTGCATGCGCTGCACACAAAATTAAAAATGGCACGACAACAAAATAAAATCTAAGTGATTTATAGTTTACTATTGTAAAAAATAACAACGGGAGAACCGCCCCAGCCAGCAACACTGCCATCTTCCTGTTCAACCCCTCTTTATTAAAATAATATATTCCTATAACTGCAAGCAGAGTAATTGGTATGCTCAAAGATTCTTTGAAGAAGAGCAATATGTACTGCCAGTTTCGAACTCCCTGATTCTCACTAAGCAACAAAAAATGCCTCACGAGTTGTTCAAAATATGTGTTATATTGGTAAAGCGTTCTTGTTATATTTTTAAATGCAAGTATAAGCATATGATCAATAAACTCAAAAATAATTATTGGTATACCACCCATCAGCAAGCTTTTAAGAATGTTTTTAACTGCAGTAAAAAAAGTTTCTCTTCGCGTAAAAAAATTGTATAAAAGAAGAGTTCCTATTGTGACGACTTCAATTACCAAAACCCGTAAATTGGCAGTGAACGCCAGACCATAAAAAATACCAGTTAACTGATATTTGAATTTATTATCGCTTATAAGAAAAATAAATCCAATAAGAAAAAGAGCAGTGGAAAGATTCTCACTTGTTGCCTGTTGTGAGTACTGTATAAGCATCGGATTAAAAATCCCAAGAATTGCTGCAATAAAACCCGTTCTTTCATCAAAAAGAAAAACTCCAACATAATAAATAAGTAAAATTATAATAGCGCCAAGCATAGAATTCAAAAGAATGGCAGCGGGTATACTATCCTCATACAAAAGATAAAATATTCCCAACGTGTATGCAAACAATGGCTTCGATACAATTGAAGGAACACCTTCCAGCGACGATACTTCTGAAGGTATCATCTTCAAAATTTGTCTTGCATCCTCAGGATGAGAAATAACAGAATACACCTTTTCCAATGAAAGAACAATAAATTGCGCCGTCCAATGCCCCTGACTAACATACCCATACTCATCATAACTAATAATGCCCCTATCTTGATACTGAAAACTTCTTACTAAGAATGCAACAAGCAAAATGATGAACAAAATCAGGCATTTCTTCAAAACAGATTTTTTTATCATACATCTACCAGCGAATCTTAAGCTTCTTATATGCGTATACACACATCTTCAAAAGGAGCAAACCGTGCTGCCATCGATGAATCTTAGTATCTCCATAAGTTCTTTCCTTGTACCTAATAGGCATATCAACTATTTTCAAATTTAACTTTGAAGCTCCAAAAAGAAGATCAAAATCTCCAAAAGGGTCGAAGTTGCCAAAATACTCGCGTCCTGCCTTAATTTTTTCATAAGAGTGCCTCGTAAGAACCTTTGTACCACAAAGCGTGTCTTTTACAGGCTGATTTAAAAGCCAGCTAAATGTCATGCTGAAAAATTTATTTCCAATATAATTTATTGTTTGCATGGATTTTTCCTCCATAGGATACACAAGACGGCACCCGTTGATAAATTCTCCTTTGCCATCAACTATTGCATCGTAAAATTTTGGAAGCTCCTTCGGCTGAACAGTCAGATCAGAGTCCAAAATCATGACTATATCACCCTTCGCAGAATCAAATCCCTGATATACTGCAACTGCCTTTCCCTTCTTTTGAATTTGCATAATAAGTTTTATATTTTTATTTTTGTAAACAGTCATGTATTCTTCTATCTTCTCTTTTGTTCCATCAGTGCTGTGATTGTCAACAAATATTAGTTCTGTACCGCTTCCCATAACAGGAATAGTTTTTATTGCAGTATCTATAGTACCAACCTCATTCCAAGTTGGGATTATAACGCTAACAGAAGATTTCCGCAAAAATGGCTTTGGCGCACTCCTTGAAACAATATACTGTATAAAACAAAATCTTTTTAAAATTGGCAGTTCTGAGCAATATTTATTCAGAATTGTTGAAATTACCGGAATGTAAACCGGAAGTAAACAAATTTGCCCGGTTGATATAACATCGTATCCTGCGAGATATAAAAGATTTTTTAGATCGTCTTTCGAGAACCAATTGTGCACCCTGGCTCTATCTTTAAAACCAAAGTTTTCGGCAAAATTAATAACTGGCTGCCACAAATTATTATAATATGTGATAATAACCCGCGAATCTCGTTTGAGCGCCTTTTGCGTATTTTTCAGAACGAGAAGAACATCATCTAGAACATCAACAGTATCTGAGAGAATCACATAATCATACTTTTTTGTATGAACATATGTTTCTAAATTTGCAAAAATAAAGTTTAGTGCAGGATGTTTTTTTTTGGCATAAGCATTCATTCCGCGGCTACTATCTATTCCAACACCATTTTTAGGATTCACTGAGCTAAGCAAATTTCCCGTTCCAGAACCTAACTCTAAAACGTGCATAGCTGGAGGAATAAGAAATCTTAATAGTTTCGAAAGCTGATTATGATAATATTTGCGCGATGCGCCTCTCTTTTCATATTTTATCGCAAGAGAATCATAAAAATCTGAAAGAACATCTTTTTGATAAGCCCCCATAATGCTGGTGGTGCAGTACGAAAGTTTTTAAACATTTCGAAATTCCCGCAGATACATGATATTTTCTATTGAATCTATTGTTCTAAAACTTGAAAAGTCTAAACTTGTGAATTGGCTGTTTTCTAAGGCTGACGGTTTTCTTCCATCAAAAAGATATACGATTATTATACAAGGAATGATTTTTGAAGCTCGATCTCTTGATCGATATTTTGCGCTCTTGCTATGGAAGTATTCTCTATGGGAGGGATTCGAGCAGGAAGTAATACGAAGAATAGTAAAACCAGGAATGTTTGTTGCAGATATAGGAGCAAATATTGGCTTATATACTATTTCTTGTGCGAAATTTGCCGGGCCAACCGGAAAAGTATATTCTTTTGAACCATCCCCACGGGAATTTATAGTTTTAGAAAGCACCGTAAAACAAAACAATTTAAAAAATGTTTCTCTGTATAAATTTGCATTAGGCTCTAAAACTTCTCATGGCCAATTGCTTTTAAATACTGTCAATCGCGGAGATAATAGAATTACAAAACATTCTTCTCATGCAAACGTGCCTGTAAAAATATGCTCTTTAGATATTGTACTATTCAGAAACAAGCGTCTTGACGTGGTAAAAATAGATGTTCAAGGATATGAATGTGAAGTTCTTCGCGGCATGAAAAAACTTATTAAAACAAATAATACTATGATAATTATTGCTGAATGCTCAAAAGAGCTGCTCGCTGCTGCGGGCGCATCAGTAGAAGAATTTCTAAGCATAATACATCTTTATAATTTTGAGCTCTACATCATTGACGGACAAAAACGCCGAGTGCGTTTCGCTACAGACAAAGAAATTATCGCCGAAAGTTTAACTGGACGACACATTAATGTACTCCTCGCCAACAGGAATAGCCGCACACTTCTTCGTGAACACCTGCCATTTCTGATATTGTGAAATGTCAGAAACCGCCATTCGCAATCTTCCTGCTTCGGCTCGGAGTAAGAAGGCGGTTTCTGATCATGATCAAGAACCTCACGCCCCGGGCTTTAGCCCGGCGGTTCTTGACATCATTTAATACTCTCGCCAACAATCCAATTCATACTCAGATTTTCACGCCAAGGTTGTTGATCCAAAGATTTTATATAGTTTATCTGCCAACTACTTTGATTATGATTGTGCAGGTACGCAAGCTTTTGTATGGTCCAGATGCGGATTTTTGGTCAACTCAGTATGCTGTAGTTGACCGCCAAAAAACGCTTAATAAACTCTCGGGCGATCATGTAGCGCGATTTCTTCGTACATACACGCGAGGAAAATTTCTTGAAGCGGGCTGTGGTGTCTGCCAATATTCATATGATCTTCATACCCGTGGAATAACTTCTTATGGCATTGATTACAGCACAAAAGCAGTTCGTTCTGCACGCAAATTTTTTCCAGAAATATCAAAAAGAATTGTCAAGGGAGATCTTTTTAATCTCCCTTACAAAAATGACTTCTTTGATACATACTATAGCCCGGGAGTTATTGAGCATTACACCAACTTTAATGATCGACAAAAAATTCTTGCTGAAGCATATCGAGTACTTAAACCAAATGGATTGTTTCTTATAACTGTTCCTTATGCTAATATTGCACAAAAACTATTTTGGCCATTACGCTATATTCTAAATAAATATCAGCTTAAACGTGGCGCAGTATTCTATCAGTATAGATATACAAAAAGTCAACTCAAAAAAGAGCTTCAGCATGCAGGCTTTGAAGTTATACACTGCGTCGGGCTGAATCCTGATTATTATGCACGCATACTCCAACGAACTTTAAGCAAAACTTGGATTAATAAAACTACTTTTATGAGTGCATTAAGCGGTCATTTGCTTGGCATGGTTGCAATTAAAAAGACACGACGAGAACAAATTTATAACAAATGACAACTTCGAAACATATAAATATGTGTATATTATTTCTAAATGAATTTTATGAACAAAGAGTGGATTACCGACGGAACTGGACTCGGGGGATTGCCAATATATGGAATAGTTACAATCCTTTTCTTTGTCACAGGTTATGAGCTACGATCATACCAGCTGGCTTCAGGATTCATCATATTCTATTGCAGTACAATGCTCATAAGATACTTTTATTTTAAAAAAAGACCAAAAGAAGAATTATACACTACAACAGTACAAAAACTGGATGCGTCATCATTTCCGAGCCTGCATGCATCGAGAGTTACAACACTCACGCTCATTACAGCATCATTTTATGAAAATACTGCAGTCACCATTCTTCTAATAATTTCTGCCGCGGCAATATGCTGGACAAGAATAGTACTAAGAAGACACGATATCATAGATGTTTCGGGCGGAATAATACTTGGGATGCTCACAACAGGAATAGTTCTCTACATTCTGACGCCGGTATTGCAATTACTGCCCGTATCTTAAATTAGCGGTAATATCCCAAAATATCTTTCAAGCGTATGCCTACAAGTTTTGCAGGGTTTGTTATCATGCTTTTCCAAATATTCACCTTAGAATTCTTAGAATCATCAGCCCATAATACAGGAACTTCTTTCATCATTAAATGATGTTTTCTGCCAATATATATAATTTCAACATCGAACATTCCTCCATCAAGAGTTTGGCGAGAAAATAGCAATCTAACCGCGTCTCTTTTGTACATCTTAAAACCACATTGTGTATCAGTTGGTCTTGGAGGAAGAGTAAAAATCAGAAAAGAAAGAATAACCTTTAACGCAGTGCCAAGAAGGCGGCGATGCAAAGGTTGGGGAGTTACTATTACAGACTCCTTCATTGCCCTAGTACCGTACGCGACATCATAATCTTCTTTTACAAAGGGCAATAATTTTTCAATTTCTTCAATCGGAGTAGAAAGATCTGCATCAGTAAATAAAACATATTTTCCTACCGCGGAAAGCATGCCAGTTTTCACTGCCAAACCCTTTCCCTTGGTTGGAGTGCTCAAAACTTTCACATTTATATTTTTGTGTGCTGAAGCAAAAGAATTCATATACTCTAAAGTGCCATCCTTGCTTGCATTATTCACGAGAATTAATTCATATTCAATATTCATAGAACTTATTAATTGAATAATTCTTTCAACAGTTGCAGGCAAACGATTTGCCTCATTATATGCCGGAATAACAATAGAGATTTCAACCATGATCATGCGTATATCTTTCTCTATAAAAATCTTATTATTCCCCACTTTTTTCAACGATATTTGTTAATCAATTTTCTTTTCATTATCAGTACTTTACTCTTTAATAATTATTTTTCCTTCATCCGCAAGCGAGGGATATTGGCAAGAGAAATGACTATACATATTTCTGGTTCCAGTACGTATATTACATAATTCATGGGCAACACCCGGAGGAAAGAACAACAGTATTCCTGGTTTAAGCACATGTCTTCTATCACCAATTCTAAAATCTGCCTCTCCACAAATACCAACAAATGACTCTGAGAGAATATTGTGATAGTGATATGTTTCTTTTCCTTCAGGATATGCGCGCCATTGAGCGACTGCAATCCCCGCAGTTTGTGCTTTTGAATAATCTGTAAACCATCCGGGTTTTTTCCATATCCCTCTTTTCAAAGACTCTGTATCTTCTCTCGATGCATCGGTATATATTGTAATATCACCAAAAGAGAAAACTCTTACATCACTATTTATCCTTGCTCTTGACAACGTATACTGCATGTTCAGTTTTTCCATGCGTTCCTGGAGTTCTGATGGAAACTTTTCAGGAATCCTCAAGAATAAGGACGAAACCTCATTCTCAAGATTGTTCACTATCAAATGAACACTTGTATTGGGTCTTATAACTGTAACACTGTGCCTCGGAATTAGTATTTCCGAACCTTGATGAAGCAGTAGTGCAGGATTCGGAGCATACATGTATGTTATCTCCTCAAAACTATTTTCTTCTAATAGCCCGGAACTCTCCGCGCCATAGAAAAACTCCATACCTTCTATTGATACTGGACCTTTCGTTAAATCAAAAATGTTTGGCATACTATGATTTTTCCCCCAACAAAAACTCATAAATCCATTTTTATATCCTCTTTGTTGATCTTGAATCTTTCTTCTATATCTTTCTTTGCATTCTCATACTTTTCAAGAGTCCCAAGTTCACGCCAGAATGTGCCGCTCACAAAACCCATAACTTTCTTTCCTTCAGATAACAATACAGGAAAAACATCAGAACCAAAATCAAAAAACTTATTTTGAGGAATGTATTTTAATACTTCGGGTTCGAGAACATAAATACCACTATTTGAGAGAACAACATCTGGTTGAGACAACGTTAACTCTTGTGACGGTTTTTCAACAAAAGTTCTTACCCGTCCAATATCATCAAGCTCTATAATGCTTGATACTTTATTGCCACGAGGACGCTTCCTCATCAAAATCGTCGCAACCGCGCAATTTTTTTTGTGAAAGTCAAGCATTTGATTCAAATCTAAATCAGTATAATTATCACCATAATAGACCACGAATGTTCCGCTAAAAAACCCTTTTGATATATTATCAACTTTTTTCACTCCACCAGCAGTTCCTAAAAGTTCAGGTTCCGGGGAATACAAAATGTTTACACCAAAATTTTTGCCAGAACCAAAATAGTTCTTAATACTATCAGAAAGATAGAACAAATTAATAGCAATATTTGTTATGCCGAATTTTTTGAACCACTCAATTTGATGTTCAAGCAATGGCTTTCCCGCAATTGGAATCATTGGCTTTGGAATAGTGTTTGTAATAGGTCTTAATCTTGAGCCAAGACCTGCGCATAATATCATTGCATTCATAAACATTGATGTAAAACATGATTATTCTTAAAAGTTTGTGTTCATCATTCTTTCCACAGTATTTTTAACGTCCTGGTTTGCATACACTGCGCAATTCACGAGTGTATTCCTTGAGCATCCGGCAATAACTTTTTCTATATCTTCGCCCTCTAACTCGATACCCTTAGTACTGCACGTGACTACACATCCTGCATCTCTCGCAAATAACGCGCCAACAGCAAGATCCCACGCCTTCTGAAAGTAAAGAATCGCCCCGTGCCTGTTGCCTGAAGCAGTGTCACACAAGTACAAGGCAGAAGAACCAGATGCAGGTTTTGCGTTTATCATACCATATTCTCTATCAATAATTGGAACTCTCTCTTTTCTAAACAATCTATCAAGTTTCTCTTTCAATCCTGGATGTTGAGGCAAGTATTTTGAAGTCGCAACTGCGCACACTAACATATCAGTCATGCTCGAAGATTGAGAACGCTCCGGACGGAATACCACAAAATCATCTTGATATTCACTCAATACCTGAATTCTCAACCTTACGCATATATCCGGTGCACCACAATATAAATTATTTCTAATAAACTGTCTGCCTCTCCTTGGCTGATACACGCTGCCAAAAGGAACAGTACCATTTTCTCTATCAATCAAGGCTATAGAAGAACTAAAATATTCACCACCAGTCGCAAAAACAGCAGTTCCATCTGTGGGATCAATAACCCACATAAATCTTGAATTCTCATCGGCAGAAGTTTCTTCCTCACCAAGAACAGCAGTTCCTGGAAATTCTTCATGAAGACGAGAAGACAGCTCTTGTTCAACAATACGGTCAACATCCGTCGTGTAATCTTTTCCACCATTCTTAAGAACAAAACTCCCGTCAAAAACGTTCAAATGATGTCTTGAAACCTGACGCTGAATCTCAGGAACAAGATAAGAAACTTTTAACAAATCAACCATTTTCATAACCCCAAAAAATGGTGCAATACATTATATATATAATGCTCACCCAATTTCGGAGCAATCATTTTCTATTTATAAACTTTTCTTCACAAGTTTTATAAATGATGTTCGAACTTTTTATTTTTAGGTGAAAAGAGTGATAGTCGTAAGAACACCATTAAGATTACCAATAGGGGGCGGAGGAACAGATCTACCATGGTACTATTCCCAACACAAGGGCTCGTTTATATCAGCAGGAATAGACAAGTATATCACGATAGTACTCAAGCACAGAAATTTTCATGATGAAGTATTGGTGAAATACTCCAAGACAGAAGAAACAACAGATATCAACACTATACAAAATGAACGAGTAAGAGAAGCACTCAAACTTTTAGGAGTAACAAAGAGTGTAGAAATAGTATCTTTTTCAGATATTCCATCAAATACTGGACTTGGAGGATCAAGTACTTTTACCGTTGCCCTTCTTCATGCACTTCATATATACAAGAAAGAGTACGTTTCATTCCAAAAACTCGCAGAAGAAGCATGCCAAGTAGAAATCAATGCGCTCAAACAACCAATAGGAAAACAAGATCAGTACGCCGCAACATTTGGAGGAATAAACCATTACACGATATTCAAAAATGGAAGTGTTATAACAACACCTCTCACACTTAGTGCTCAGACAATAAGAGAACTCGAAAATAATTTATTCTTATTCTATACAGGGATAAAAAGAAACGCGTCAGAAGTACTGCAAAATCAAAAAGATACAGCGCAAAAAGATCCATCAAGAGGGATAGAAGGAATGCATCAAATAAAAGAAATAGGTGAAGAGATAAGAAAAGCACTCGAAACAGGTAATACAAGAAGATTTGGGGAATGGATGAACGTTCACTGGGATGTTAAGAAAAAATTATCTGACAAAATGACTGACCCCCAAATAGACAAGTGGTATGATCATGCCATAGCAAACAGTGCAGTTGGAGGAAAAATTATGGGCGCAGGAGGAGGAGGATTCTTCATGTTTTACTGCGATACAAACCAAAAACAGTTCGTAGATGCTATGACAAAAGAAGGGTTACAATATATGCCTTTCAAGTTTGATTGGGACGGAACAAGAGTATTATTCAATGCATAAAAAATAAAAGGACAAAAAATGACATCACAACAATATATCCAGCAATTCATGGCGAACGCTCATTCAGCACTTGCAACCGTTGACCAGGAAAAAATTGTTCGCGCAAGCGATGTGCTTTTTCAAGCTTGGAAAGATAACAAGCAAGTATTTGTTATAGGCAATGGAGGCAGTGCATCAAATGCTACACATTTTGCAGCGGACCTCTCAAAAACAATACTTGTAGGAGAAAACAAAGGAATACGTGCATTGCCTCTTTCAGATAATATACCTCTAGTTAGCGCGTGGGTGAATGATCAAGGATGGGGAGAACTCTACACGGGGCAATTAAAAACGTATTTTCAAGCTGGAGATATAGTTGTAGCATTCAGTGTTCATGGAGGATCGGGCAGTGAAAAAGCAGGAGCGTGGTCACAAAATCTTCTGAAAGCAGTACAATACGCAAAAGATAATGGCGGAACTACAATAGCATTCTCAGGATTTGATGGAGGTCCACTCGCAACACTTGCAGATATACCAATAGTAGTGCCAATAAAATCAACACCGCACGTTGAAGGACTCCACGCAGTACTTTTTCACAGCATCGTTTTTGGAATAATAGAAAAGATAGCTGAGCACACAAAAGCAAAAGAGCAGGGAATATCATTACGTCAATAAAATAAGGAAAAATGAAGAGAGTAGAAAAAAATAAATGGAGGAAAATAATATGACAGTTTACTATGCAGACACTGCAAATCTGAAGGAACTGAAAGATGTGCGACCCCTCGTCAGAGGATGCACAACAAATCCGCTCATAATGGCAAAGGAAGGTGTACAATACTCGCCAGAAATTATACAAAATATTGCAAGAGTAATTCCTTGGCATGTAAGTGTAGAACTGACGAGCGAAGATCCTGAACAAATGATTGAAGAAGCAAAAAAGTATAGAGGATGGGGCGATGGTATTGAGAGAATAAAAAATCCTGTTGTCATAAAAGTACCGATACAAAGCACAACAGGAAGAACAAATCTTGATATCGTCTCACTGCTTTCAGAAGAAGGAATACCAACAAATGTAACTTGCTGTATGACACCCGGACAAATGTACGGGGCGTCACAAGCAGGCGCAACATACGCAAGCATATTCTGGGGCAGAGTTGCAGATCAGGGATATGACCCTGTTACAGTGGTGCAGGAAATCGTTGAACAATTCAAACAATCAGGAACAAAAACCCAAATAATTGTGGGAAGTCTGAGACAAGTACTGGATGTAACATACGCGAGAAGAACAGGCGCGGACATACTAACGGTTACACCAGATGTGCTAAAAAAAACATTACACCATCCAAGAAGTATTGAAACACAAAGAGAATTTATAGGTGCATATGAAAAATTAAGAATGCAACAAGAAAAAGTATAATTATTATGCGGAAAAACGGCGCCAAAACTCAATACTTTAGTTTGGAGATGTCAGAAACCGCTATTCATAACATTCTCGCTTAAGTTTGAAGTGAGAAAGCGGTTTCTGATCATGATCAAGAACCGTAGTTCTTGACATGCGGCGCCGTTTTTTGCATGTCGGAAACTGCTCTTTTTTTGACATTTAAATTTGAAGAGCAGTTTCTGAGCATGATCAAGAACCACTGTGCGCTATTGCGTTAAGCAACATACCGCTGGTCTTTGACTAGTGCTTCTTGACATCCGCAAATCAGAAAGCGTCTGATTTGCGGATTTTTATGATTTTTTGTGTTTAACTTTTGCAAGAAGAGAAGTACCAAGAGGTGCAGGAACAGTTCTCTCGATCCTGCACAAAATTCTCATAATCGCGCCAAGAAAACCACTAGAACCCTTCTGCACAGGATACGAAGTTTTCAACACCTTACTATACAAAAGAGCAAGAGGGATGAAAAAAAAACCAAAATACCTCAGTCTTGCAATACTGAAATACTTCCCAACACCACGACGAATCTTGCTCTTATCATACCTCTCGCGATGGCCAAGAAGAACATCAAAATTCCCGTACAAAAATTGTAATGCTGGAACTGAAAGAATCCAAGAACCATTTTCGTGCAATAACTTTTTTACATGAAGAATAAACTTCTCTTCATCAGAAACATGCTCTAAAACGTCCAGAGAAAGAACAATATCAAATTTTTCTCTCGAAGAAAAATCGTAAAAATCTTTCTGAATAACCATAATGTTTTTCAAACCAAAACTTTCCGCCTTTGCGCGGACCATAGAGCAAGCCTTTGCATTAGGGTCAAGAGCAATAACATGAAAACCATCACGCGCAAGGGCAACAGAAAAATCTCCACTGCCACACCCAACATCAAGAATAGAACGAGGAATTTTTGGAAGCCATGATTTAACCACTTCAAACTTTGCAAGTGCATATGGGTCGTGTTCGCGCCAATCATAATCCTTTTCCTGAAACATAGATATTACGAAAAATATGAATATTTATAAAATGTGTTGTCTCAAGACATATACATTCGATTACGTCATCACAATTGTTACGTTCACTCTTCTACAATTATACTAATAGTTGTAGGCTCTGGTATTTCTGGTGTTGTTTTGTTTTGAACAACTTTTTGCGGCGTTGTTGAACTTTCTGCAGTTGCTTGAGAGCCTTGGATAGCGTTAGTTTTTGAACCGCACCCAGCAAGTATTACTACTACAACTAAAAGCATCACACTGATCAAAACTATTTTTTTCATTGCTTCACCTCGAAAAAGTTTTTGTAAATTGAACGTATATAAAAATGGTGTTATTAGTAGCGTTTTTTTTCATAACTCCTTGCTTCATAACAGCATTAAATCACTTTTACGTTGACCTAAAATCGACAGATTTATATACTTTTGCTTTCTACCATGTTGAATTATGACTAAAAACAATGTTTCATCCGTTGAAGAACGCATAATGAAGGGCGCGGAAAAAGTGGCCCAGCATATAGCTGCGGACGTTGAAAATACCGAAAAATTTTCAGAAAAAACTTTGCTTGATATTAAGAAAGAGTTGGAGTCTAAGACTAAAACTCTTGAAGAGTACACTAACACTTTGAAAAGATTGCAAGCAGAATTCGAAAACTATTCAAAAAGAGTTGAGAATGAAAGGCAGGAATACGCGTTGTATGCTTCAGAAAAGCTAGTTCTGAAACTTTTAAGCGTTCTTGACAGTTTTGAGCAGGCATTAAAAAATATTGGTGACGATTCACACGCAAAAGGTGTTAGAATGATTTTTGACCAGTTAAGAAAAGTTTTGGAGTCTGAAGGTTTGCAAAGACTTGAAGTTTTGAACAAAGAATTCAATGTTGATGAACATGAAGCTTTGCTTACTAAAGAATCAAAAAATTCTGATAATACAGTTATTGAGGAGCTTCAAGCAGGCTACAAGTTGAAAAACAAGGTTGTAAGACATGCAAGGGTCGTTATATCAAAATCAAAACAAAAAATAGAACAAAATTTGGTAGGAGGTAAATAAAATGACAAAAATTATAGGTATTGATCTTGGAACATCGAACAGCGCGGCTTCAGTTTTGGAAGGTGGAAGGCCTAAAATTATTCCTAGCGCTGAAGGAGCATCACTTTATGGCAAAGCTTTCCCTTCAGTTGTCAGCTTTCTTAATGATGGAACTGTTCTTGTTGGCGAACCTGCTAGAAGGCAGGCAGTAACAAATCCTGCAGGCACCGTAATGGCTGCTAAGAGAAAGATGGGAACTAATTTTAAGTATAATATTCACGGTAAGGAATACACTCCTCAACAGATTAGCGCGTTCATTCTTCAAAAAATTAAGAGGGACTCTGAAGCGTTCCTGGGAACTAAAGTTGACAAGGCTGTTATAACCGTTCCTGCGTATTTTGATGATGATCAAAGACAAGCCACAAAGGATGCGGGAACTATTGCAGGTTTGGAAGTTATTAGAATAATCAATGAGCCCACAGCAGCCGCTCTTGCTTACGGTTTAGATAAGGACGGTAAGGAGCAAAAAATATTGGTTTTTGATTTTGGCGGCGGAACTTTGGATGTTACTATTATGGAGTTTGGCGACGGTGTTTTCGAAGTTAAGAGCACTTCTGGCGATACTCAGCTTGGTGGTACTGATATGGATAGTGTAGTTATTAATCACATAATTAAACACTTCAAGGATCAGACAGGCATGGATTTGAATGATGATAATGTTGCTATGCAGAGAGTTAGGGAGGCCGCTGAAAAAGCCAAGATTGAGCTTTCTACAACTTTAGAGACTGATATTAACCTTCCTTATATAACTGCTACTAACAAGGGTCCCCAGCACTTGTCTATGAAATTGTCTAGGGCGAAGCTTGAGGAGCTTGTTGATGATCTTGTTAAGAGATGCAAGAAGAGTGTTGATCAAGCTTTGAAGGATGCGAGCCTTAAAGTTTCAGATATTGACAAGGTTATTCTTGTTGGCGGCCCTACAAGGATGCCAGTTGTTCAAAAAAATCTTGAGTCTTGGGTCGGTAAGAAGGTTGAGAGGGGCGTTGACCCTATGGAGTGTGTAGCTGCTGGAGCGGCCGTTCAAGCAGGAGTTCTTGCTGGTGACGTGAAAGACGTCCTATTGCTGGACGTTACTCCTTTGAGTTTGGGCATTGAAACTCTCGGAGGCGTTTTCACAAAGCTTATTGAAAGAAACACTACAATTCCTGTACAGAAAAAGCAAGTTTTCAGCACTGCTGCTGACAACCAGCCGGCCGTTACTATAAGGGTTTTTCAAGGCGAGAGGGCTATGGCTTCTGATAACAAGCTTTTGGGACAGTTTGACCTTGTTGGTATCCCTTCGGCTCCAAGAGGCATTCCTCAAATAGAAGTCTCTTTTGATATTGATGCCAACGGAATTTTAAACGTTTCAGCTAAAGACTTGGGAACTGGAAAACAGCAAAGTTTACAGATAACTTCGCCTCATAAGCTTGATGAGAAAGAAGTTGAGCGCATGAGAAAGGAGGCAGAAGCTAATGCTAAAGATGATGAGAAAAGAAAGCAAGATGTTGAAGTTGTGAATACTGCTGACTCTCTAGTGTACACTACCGAAAAATCTCTAAAAGAGTTTGAGGGCAAAGTTTCCGATGATAAAATAAAAAATGTTAAGAACAAGCTTGAGGGGCTAAAAAAACTCTTAAGTGAGAAGAATAAAAATTTGGAGAAAATAAAAAGTTCCACTGATGAACTAACAAAGGTCTCTCAAGAGCTTGCTGTAGAGTTGTACCAAAAAGCTTCAGCCGAACAACAGTCTAAAAATAAAAGTGAAGCAGGCGACGGTAGTAATGCTGGTGCTGGCAGTGCAGGTAAAACCGAAAGTGACTTAAATGATGAGGATGTTGTTGATGCAGAAGTTGTGAAAAATAAGAATCATGGCAAGAAAAAAAAGGAGTAGCAGGAGCAGCCCCGCATGAACAAAGTTGCGTTGGCGGTGTTTGTTGTACTTTTGTACTATCTTGCTAGCAGGTATCTCAGAATGTGGACGTTAAAGCAGGGCGTTAAAAAATCTTACAATTCTGACATCAATACAGTTCTCAATGGTGAACAATTTAAAGTCAAAGGAAGATTTGACGAGTGAGTGATAATTTTATGGCTAAAGATTACTATAAAATTCTTGGCGTATCAAAGGATGCATCTGCTGACGATATAAAAAAGGCTTACAAAAATTTGGCTAAAAAGTATCATCCTGATGTTAGCAAAGAATCTGATGCTGGAGAAAAATTTAAGGATGTTAACGAGGCAGCGGCAGTTCTTGGCAATACTGATAAAAGAAAAAGGTATGATGAGTATGGTACTGCAGATCCCGGCCTTGATCAGAACTTCAGCGGTTTTGATTTCAGAGAGTTTAGTCAAGGTTTTGATTTTGATGATATTTTTGACAACTTTTTTTCTGGTTTTGGCGGTGGTAGCAGGGGCAGGAATAGGCGTTCTAGAGGCAGAGATTTATTGTATGAGGAATCTATAACTCTTGAAGATGCAGCCACTGGAACCTCTAAAAAAATTCATCTAAAGGGTGTTGGCGCATGCGAGGACTGCAATGGTACTGGCGCTGACGGCGGGGAGTTTATGACTTGCCCGTCTTGTGATGGAAGCGGCAGAAATATACGATCTCAGAGAACCCCATTTGGTGTTTTTCAAATGCAGACCACTTGTGGAACTTGTCAAGGTCATGGACAAAAACCTAAGAGTACTTGCAGGTCTTGCAAGGGCGATGGTAAGAGCAGAAAGGATAATGTTGTCGAGATAAAAATTCCTTCAGGTGCGTATACCGGGCTAAGGTTGAGGGTTGAGGGAGCTGGAGAGTCTGGTGACAGAGGCGGGGATCCCGGCGACTTGTACGTTCAGATAACTGTTCAAGAGCACAGTACTTTTGAGAGGCATAATGATGATTTAGTTATTGAGAGAAGTATTAGTTTTACTACCGCGATTCTTGGAGGAGAGCTTGATGTTCCAACACTTGATGGCACTAAAACTTTGAAGATTCCTCAGGGAACTCAGCCAGGAACTATATTAAAGCTTAGGGGTGCAGGAATGCCTTCCATTAGAGGCGGTGTTGGTGATTTGTTAGTTAAACTGTCTGTTGAAATTCCTAAAAAGGTCAACAAGAAGCAGGAAGAATTATTGAGGGATTTTGATTCTGCAAGCAGGAAGAAAGGATGGTTTGGGTAGATAATAATTTCTTACTTCTTTTTTAATGCAATTTCTCTAGTTATTTTTGTCATATTTTTTTCCACAGTTTCTAATTTAACGAAAACTCTGAATAGTAGGTAGAACAAAAGTATTATGCTTGAGTAAACTATTACGTCTATGGGCCTGCCCGTTCCAAAAAGTTTTCCAAATCTGTAAACTGGTGTTGACGCCAGCACTATTAATATTAATCCCCCCCATATTATTGTCCATAAAGTGAACTCTCCAAAATTGATATCTCTCGACCGGTATCTTAAAAAACTTCTACTCCACGCAAAAAGTCCAAATATTAGTATTATGGTTTCAAAAAATTGCGCCATTACTTTATCACCTTTCTCCAAACCATTCTTGCAAGTATTCTGAATGCTGAAAAAGTACTTTGACCATGCTTCAGTGATTCATCATCATAATGGATGGTTACTGGAACTTCCGTGAATTTCCAATAGTTCTGTTTTATCATTTCAACAATTTCTGATGCGTGCTCCATCCTATCAGAAGTTATATTTATTTGTTCTGAAACGTTTCTTGACATACACCTTAATCCATTGTGACAGTCTGAAAACCACAGCCCATGAAATAAATATACCATGAACGCTCCGCACTTTAGTGCTATCTTCCTATGAAGCGGCGCGTTACTTTGAACTCCCAGAAATCTGCTTCCTAGAGATATGTCGAACCCTTCACTTAAAACTTTTAGTGCAAGTTTTTCTATATCCGATGGGTCATGTTGCCCATCAGAGTCAAAAGTTATTATTGCCGCAGGATTTTTTGTTAGCGCGTAACTTATTCCTGTTTGCAACGCGGCTCCCTGGCCCCTGTTAGCCATATGACTTAATACTTCTGCTCCAGTATTTTGTGCGGATTCGAATGTTGAATCATTGCTTCCATCATCAACTACTATAATGTTTCTGTAACCATAATCGTTAAGATTTTCTATAACTTTTGTTATTGTTTTTTGCGCGTTATATGCTGGTATTACTATCCATAAATCTTTGAATAGAACTACATTTTTGCTTTTTGTGAACTCTGAGTTCTTGGCGATTTTTACCATTAAATTCACATTTTTATACTGCCTTTTTTTAATGTTGTGGACGTTTGAACCTGTGAAAACGCTATCTTTAAATAGTGCTCAAACGCATTGGCACTCCATGCTCAATATTGGTCCTGTAAGGTTTTCTTCTTTTGAACTATTTGAACTTGGAAAGTCTTGGATCGCTCTAAGTGTTGCTTTTACTATACTTTTCAGGCAGTCACTGGGCATTCCCAGAGCTTTTGTTTACGCGCTGTTAGCAGTGGCTGTTGCATTATTATTAAGGGAGATTGTTAGAAAGCTTGTTGCCCAGTGGCATCATTGCTGGGTTTTTTTGTGGAGTAATCCTCTGACTTTAATTCTGGCAGTTATTTCTTCTTTTTTCGGACTTGTTTTTGCAGTTCCTGGAAGTGTTGTTATCAGGGGTGCTTTGAGTCCTTCTCGTTCTGGAAAAATTGCGTTATCGGGTCCCTTGGCTAATATAGCTCTTGCAGTTTTTTTCTCAATACTTTCGTTCATTCCAGTGATTTCTGGTTTTGCTACCGCATCAGTTGTTGTCAATGAGTGGCTGGCTCTTTTTAATTTATTGCCTTTTCCTAAATTTGATGGAGAGATTGTTTTTGATTGGAACAAAGCGTGGTACTTTTCCGCGCTGATTCTATCAGCGATAATAATATATTTTTAGCGTAATTGTAGCTTCTCACAATTCTACAAATTCTTCCGGTGATAGCCCAGCATTTATAACTGTTGCTTCTTCATCATCTAACTCTTCCACGTCATTTATCTTGAAGGGTTTGCCTGTTCTTTTGTTTATCGCTATTCCCTTACCTATTAATGCTTTTTGAGTTATTATCGCCAGCGCTTTATTCTTGTAATCACTCCACACTTTTCTTATTATTCCCTTAGATAGTGCGTTTTTGTTTTGAGCGAAATATATTTTGAATTCTGTTCTCGAAACTCCTAGAACGTCTTTGAACGCAATCTTTTTTTGTTCGTCAGATTCTAAATCGAATCCTAAGTAATCTACTATTCTCGACTCAAGATAACTTATCATATCGTTTACTACTCTAGTTCTACCTTCAGAACTTTTCAGTATAGAATGATCTATGCTTCTACCGTTTCTTACAAAGTTATTTCTTTCTGTGTTGAGATACGCGTTTTCCCATTCGTGACCTATTCTTGCGACTATTACTTCAACTGCTCTAACGTATGATTCAATATTATCATTTTTATCTCTGGCCATTCTAGTACAGCCGTAATTTGGAGTTTATAAATGTTTCGGCATGTAACTATTTTGAAGTGGTTACATACCGAAACATTAGAATTCTAAGGTTTTCTGGGTAGTTTTCTGGGTAGTTTCTGACCACCTTTCTGGTACTTTAACTCTTTTGAATCTTATTCTGAAGTATCCTGCACTTTCTTCAAGTTCAGGTAGCGGCAGATTCTCTTCTTTTAATTAATGAATTTTCCTTTTCTATCTCTTTGCCTGAAACAGGAGTTTTCTCTTTTTTTACCACTACTGCTTCAACAACATCAGCACCTTTTTTTCCCAGAATAGCATCCTTAACCGTCGCTGCCAGACCTTTTGATTCCTCTTTATTTTCTGAAGGCCTTACAATTTTTACCCCTTTTAAGTCCGCGAGAACATAACCTTCCTTTTCGAGTTTTACAGCCGTTACCTCCAATTTGTGCGGAGGATTCTTTATTCCCCTGCTCCACACTGCTAAGTTCAAAGAGTTTCCCAAACGAACATCTTCAGACTTCATATGCCTCGACAAAAATTGTTTTAGAGCTGTCACCGCCTTTTTCGCACGCTTATATTTTGGAACTTTTGACCATTCACTTCTTAACGGTATCACGTAAGATCTTTCTAGGTCTGTCATTTTTACACCCTCGTCCTAGACCTTCTCCAAGATCTTTTCACAACAGTAACTCTTGAAGGATGAACTCTTCTTCCCTTGCCGAAAACTTTTGGAATCACCCAGAATGGAGCCCATCTTGTCTGCCTACCTTTTTTTGCTAACCTTTGCTTTTTCGCAGGGTGTTTTGCCGTAGCCATTACTTTTCACCCTTGAACAATTTTTGAGCAGTTTTATCTAATAATGATATTCCCTTAGGAGTTGCTAAACGCCCTTTCTTTCCAGTTTTCAACTCAGACTTTACAAACCCCGACTTTTCTAACTGCTGCAGAATAGTTCTTGGTATATGTCTTGAACCCTTTCTGAATACTGGAGGGTCATGACCTCTCCTTTTCCTACCACCATATTTCGCTGATAGTTTAGAAATTCCCACAGGCCCTTTTAGAGCTATAGTCCTCAAAAGCGCGGCTCCTCTGACAAACCACCAATCATCTTTTAGTGGAGGCCTTTCCTTGTGCGACCCAGTTTTCACGAAAGCAGACCATTTAGGAGGTTCCAAAGCTTTTAGTGACGATAATTCCAAAGCCAATGCTTCAATAAGCCTTCTGGGCTCGACATCCTGAAAATGCATAAAATCACCATTAAGACAGATACTGTAATTCAACAAAACTAATGCTGAAGAAACCCAAATGCTTTAAAAAGCTTGCTGTTGCCACTAAAATTATGGTTATAAAAATAATTCACGAGAGAGAAATATGCATAGGTTGCGGCGCCTGCGCAATGGTCTGCCCAAAACACTGGGTTATGAATTCCGACGGCAAAGCAGACTTAAAAAAAGGCGATGATAAAAATAAGATGGCCCACATCGGCGGAAATGATGATGTTTACGAGTTAGAATTAAATGACAAAGATATTGACAACAATGATGAAGCAGAAAAAAGCTGTCCAGTATTGTGCATCCACGTGAAAAAAGAGTAGGAATTTTAGTTCCTATAAAAAGGAACTTTGGTTCCAAAAGATTTATAAATAATTGGAGTATTTATTCCTACTATGACATCGATAAGCATACATAAAGAACATATAAAAGAGCATATTCAAGAGTTACGCGATGCTATTACAATAGGAATCGAACAACGTCCCGCAACACTCGGACTTCACACATCAGCATGTTCAATATCACTACTTGAACTCTACCTACACAAACTCGAAAAAATACAAGGAGGAACAATGATTAAACATGAATGGTTTAAAGAGCCTCAAATAGGACAAAAAATAATTCCAGTAGCCGAAAGAAAGATAACCGCAGAATTTCCTCACAAAGAAAAAATATTCAAGCTTCTCTACATAATTGAGAACAATAGAAATAAACTAATCTATGGAAAACCAATACTCACAAGTATTCAGACTATACTAGAAGCATTTCAAAAACTTCACGCAATCATAAAAGAAGAATTAGCAAAAAAAGGTGAAGACATTGAAACGTTATAAAGCTATTGCGTACGTGCAACAAGCACTTAGCTTCCTGTTCATCAACGAAAAAAATGCAGAAAAGATACGAGCAATATACCTCTACGGATCTGCAGCACGAGACGAGCTCACACAAGAAAGTGATATAGACATTTTTATTGATTGCGAGGAAAAAGATGAAAAAAAAATGGAAACTGAAGGAAAATCTGCAATATCAAGATTCTACGAATCGAAAGAATATGAGAAATGGAAAATTTTACGATTCACACACCCAATATCAATCAACACTGGAAACGTACGTGTATGGGAACTAAACACGAGCATTAGTTCTGAAGGAATACTCCTATATTCAAGACAAACAGATATTATAAAAGGAAAAAAAGAAACACTCTTCATCATAGAACTACCATCAAAAAAAGAACAATACCTCAAATTCACGAGAAAATTCTTTGGAAGAAAAGAAAAATATTATAGGGGAGAGGGAATACTCCACAATCTAAAAGGAAAAAAGATAAGTTCAAATGTTTTTATCATACCAAAAGAATATCAGCAAGAAACGATGACTGTACTTGGAAAGCTTGGCGTAAACTATTCAATGAAAGAATATTACATATTGGAATAAACAATACTCAGTTATCCAAAAGTCTTACAGCCTCTGGCGGGATGTGCGCCCGCGACCTCCACCTTTCTGCCGCTTCGGCTCCGAACATTCCGTGCGCGAAACATACCAAGGTGGCGCAATAGCTACTATGCTACAGAGGCATAATTCTTTTTTTTAGTATCATCTTTTTGTATTCATCTGTGTTATGATGAGGGGTTTGGAGCTTTTTATAAAACTTTCTTGTATGTCATTTCGTCAATTTTTTCATTAAATGTGTCAATTAGTTTTTAAATAGGCATTAACGGGGTTCACGACTATGATTTCACCCCCTGCGCCTAAAAACTGTGTTCTCATCGGCGGTCAGCTATCTATTGGATGTACACCTACTATTGATGATTACGTTATGGATCTTGCTAGAGCTCGTTCTTCTGGAAAGGTTAGAGCTTTGCACATTGGAACTGCTAATGGTGATGCACAAAAGGATGAGGTCGAGTTTAATGCCACTTACGGTTCTCGTCTAGGTTGTGATGTTAGTCATGCAAGATTCGTTACAGATCCAAAAAATTTTAAAAATTTTTCTCTAGAAGATTTTGATATTATTTATATGAGCGGCGGCAATCCTTATGCGTTTAAGGTTCTCGGTCCTGTTGAATGGTTCCGTGAACAATTAAGACGCGCGTATGATTCTGGTGTTGTCATTGTCGGCAACTCTGCAGGAGCCCTAATTCTTGGCAACTGCTGGTCTAACCCCCACAATGTCAGACCTGAATCTTCAAGAGTTTTTCGCGCTTTTAATGTTATTGAGAATGCATCGTTCTTTGCCCATTTTGAGGATTATGCCGGTTTGTTTGTTGATGACGGCAAAGAATTGCCTTCAGAAGAATTTTTGAAGAGAATGCATGAACTTCTTAAGAAAAAGGCTTGTGTTGGTAATTCTGATTTTTACAGCTTTGGTCTTTGGGAGAACAGTGCACTAGCTGTTTCTTGGTCTTTGGACAGTGATGGTTCTGAAAAGTGTACTGCGCGAAGTGTTGGAACTAGAGAAATAATGTATATGAATGGCAAGCCCTCGCCAGAATATGTTAAAAGAATATGTTAAATGGTGAGCTTATTTTTTGGCGGTGATGGGGCGGCGTTTGAGAAAAAAGAAAATTTATAAACGCTCAGTTATGTGGACAGTTTGTATGAATGAAGAATTGATTCTTTTGCTTCGCACCAAATTGAGTGCGATAATAGCAGAAAATTCTTCAGATAATGTTCATGCATGGTTGGTGTCTTGTCAGGAAGAGTTAAAAGGAAAAATTCATTGGCGGCTTGTAGGAAAAGAGAATATTATCAATATCATTGATTTTTTCATTGCAGAAATAGAAACAATTCTTGAGAAAAAGAATAATAGTACGTTCGTAAAAAAGAAATGTTTACAGATTATGATGAGAATAGATGAATTAAAAGAGAACAATTTTTCTTTGTATCATGGAATGGGAGACCGTAAACTGAATCTTTTAAGAATACAACACGTGCTTGTTGCGGGTTCTGGGAAAAAACATGAGCCGTTCTGGTTTACTATGAACAGGAATGAGGCAAGAATTCATGCAGAAATTGCGGCAGGTGAAGATTATATGTTTGATGAATTAGAACGATTATCGCCTGGAAGCGGAGAATTTGTTTTCTCAAAAGGGCCTGATGAAGTGTGGGCGGAAGCAGAAGAGCACGGAGAGTTTCATTCTATCTCCAAAGAAGAAATCGAGCGTATTATGGATGAGTCGGAGAAAAGAAAAGGATGGATTGTCACGCTGTGCTATCCAAATAATTTTATTCTTCAACACTACACAAAAGAAGCTGAAGAAGGTGCGTACACTATTACAACAAATGATGGAATTATCGATGAATCTCAGATTCTTGTCGAGTCTGCATAATATGATTGGAATAATTCTTTTCCTGCTTGTATGATTCCTGATGGGTTTTCGATCTTTTTAATCCACATGGAGGGAATTCCTTTTACTCCATGTAATGCTCCTATCATTGAACCGGTGATCGCTCCTACAGTGTCCCTGTCACCTTCTGTATTTACTGCGAGTAGCAATGCTCTTCTGGCATCATCATACTCTCGGAGGAACGAGTATATGCTTATTATAACGCTTTCAGTAACTACTGGTCTTGTTCCTATTGTTTCTATCACTTGACGAACCGGTTTTTGTAGTGAATGAATGATGCAATCCAATTTTTTATACACTGAATCATCAAGATTTTTCGAAAGAGAAAGCATATGTTCACAGAGAGCATCACGATCAAACGTTTCAGGTGTTCTCGTAACGCTCCACGATATACATTGTGATACGATAAGCGCCGCCGCGACAGCGGTAGAATTATTATGCGTCAATCTTGCATAGCAGTCTATTGTTTGTATCAGAGACTGTTCATCGTTGTAATATCGTAGTGCAATCGGAGAAATTCTTGAGCAGATACCATTGCCAATATTTTGAGATGTATCAAAAGAAATTCCTGATTGCAATGATTGTACATACTTGATCATTCCGCTTCCAGGAGTTCTTGAATTCGTGCTTGCCCATTTCATGATTTCTTGGCGGAATGCATCGGAAGAGAACTCTTTTGATTCTTTTAGCATGTTTGCAAGAAGAAGTGTGAGTTCAGTATCGTCAGAATAAATTCCTCTCGGGTGGAAGAGTGTTCCTATCAGTCCATTAATGTATACTCGTTGTGCTCGTAAATCTTCATTTTTTATTGTTTCAAATGGGAATCCTAAAGCATCACCTATTGCAGTTCCAAGAAGTGATCCTATAAATTTTCCTTCAATTCCATTATATTCTGAAAGGTTTAATTCAGATTCTGGTTGGTAAAGCACATCACAAGATGAAGATCTCTTCTCACATCCAACGCATCTGCAGAAGTGTTTTGTAAACCTATCAGTTTTTTTTGCGTGGAATCCGTCTAATGCTCCTCGTTGATAGAGTGGAGAGCCGGCTTTCATGACACTGCCTTGCAGTGCAGTAAGCAATCCCCGTCCATAATCGCAATGATGAATCATAAGCCCCCATAGCAAGAGTGCAAACAGACTTTATAAATGTTTTCACTTGATGTGGGTAAATATATTGAATCAAATGTTTTTTTTGGCGGTGATGGGACTGCGTTTTAGAAAAAAGAAAATGTATCATTCCTTTTTAAAAATTCTGATACTTTTTTGAACACTCTTTCGTGCACTTGTTCAGGACTTAACAAGTACGCTTCCAGATCTCTTTGTAGCAATTCTTGAACTTTTAGAGCACTCATTCTTTCACGAATAACTCTTTCAGTTAAAATTTTTACTTCTTCTTCAAGTTCTGGTGCTAGACAGTCAACGAATACCCATTTGTCTCCACCATAAAAATTTCCCGCGTGATCATAAGCTCTGGATGCATTAATCAGGTGCATCAAGTCTTGCTCGTGTAAATCTTGTTTTTCTTCACCAAGATATGATCTTTCTCCTTGCCTTCTCTCAGATTCTTTTTTTCTTAGCACAAATTGTCTGCTTAACACTGGCGGCACTTTTAGAAATACTGTGAAATCCCATCTTGGTATTCCAAACCAATCAAATTCTATCTCATCGATTTTTCTGAAAAATTCTTCTCTGGCGGAATAATCATCTATCTTTCCTCCTTGATGTCCATAATTTGATTGAATGAACCTGTTGAGAACCCATAATGTTCCTCTACTCAATTCAGGAATCATTTGTGTATGCGCGAAGTCGAATCTATCAACAGAGTATAAAATTGATGGTCCAAGAAATCCTAATGATTTTACGTCACGACCGTAAACCCCCGTCAAATATTTGTCCCCGCAATGAAATGCCGGATCTCCATGTCTTGGAAAATCTTGAGTTTTAACATTTAAGCCTTGACCTTTAAGCCTTGCAATCAACATGTTTGTCTGAGTTGTTTTTCCCGAGCCGTCGATACCTTCAATAACTATTATTTTCCCCTTGTATTCAGACATGATAAAAAATTTTATGCTGAAACTATTTAAGTATTTATCTTTCAGAACAGTAATATTTGATAGTATAGCCGGCAGTGTATTTTTCAGTAACAAATTTCGCACGCTCGGAGCCAACCTTCTATACAACTCGGAGCTTGCGATGAGAACATCGCAAGTATCCCCGGACTAAAGTCCGCGGCTTTACTCTCCTCGCACTAAAAGTGCAAAATTTGAACTCATAAATGCTACGCTCAAGCGCTAAAGCGCGGAGCTTCACATTTCTGAGTAATATTCTGTCAAAAGTTTTATATACTTTCAATATTTCGCCAAGTCATGCTGGGTTATGTTATGATCACTTTGGATTCTGCTAAGGAGCAGGAAATTTTTGATACTTTGCGCGACGAGAAGGATATTCGTGAGGTTCACATTCTTTTTGGCGAGTGGGATATGATTGTTAAACTTGAGATTCCTTCACCTGAAGCTTTGGCGCAGTTCGTCATGGAAAAGATTCGCCCGCTTGCTGGAGTTAAGTACACTTCTACTATGATCGTTGCGAAATGATTTTCGATTTTTCCAATAAACTTCTTAAAACTCTGTTGTTGGATCTTCGTTTCTATTTCTGTACACGTATCTTGGTGATATTGTGTATGCCTGCAGTAAAACTCCCGTTTTATCTTTTACTTCTAGTCCTGTAACTTTTACCGTTCCTGGTTCTGTATGTATTCTTGCAACTCTGCCTGTTGATACTGACGCGTTTTGGAATAGTATTGTGAACCCTCGAGGCTTTCCGTCAATAAAATCATCAATAGTCACTTCCATTCTCGGGTTTTGAGCTCCAGTAATTTGTACATCTTTTACAATGCCGTCGTAATGGTCTTGAACTATTCTTTTTTCTCTGCTCTCATACACTAGTATCCTGTCAGTTCTTGCTTCGTTTACCATTATTGCCCCCTTTTCGCCTGTAATGAACAAACCTTTAAAAAGATTGTGAGAAAATGTATATTGGCGCGAGGGTGCCGGAGTGGCCAAACGGGGAGGACTTAAGATCCTCTGGCTTAGTGCCTTCGCAGGTTCGAACCCTGCCCCTCGCATCAGGAATTTTTAAGTCAATGCGGGGGCGTTATGGTTTCTAGAGAAGAAAAGAAAAGACTTAGCAAGTTTCAAGGAGTTCTTAATGTTGAAAGTAAAGAAATAGTAAGTAAAGAATGAACATTTCAGTTTGTATGAACTCAGTATATGTTATCGTGATGATCTAAATCTAGAAAAATTACGTGTTCTTTATTTTTGTCAACTTTGAATGTTAGAACAAAATTGTTGTCAATGTGAACTCTTTTTCTATCGCTAAAATCATATTTTAAGTTCTTATAGTGATCTATGCTTTCCTTTGTACTGTTAATTATTTCTTTTATCTTTTTATTCACAATATCAACTTTCTTTTTGTCTCTTTTCACAAGCTTTCGTATTTTTATTTTAAGATTATCTGAGATGTTAAAAGAAAACATTTCTAAGCCTCACATAATACATCAAGTTCTTTCAAAGTCATTTTTTTACTGCCGTATTTTTTTAAGTGTGTTTCTTCTATGGAAATTATTTTCTTTACGTACTCATCTCTTGGTTCTTTTTCAACGATCTCTGCTCCGTACATACTTACGAACTTGTTCAAAGCTTCTGACTTATCTTTTAGTCCAAATTGTGCTTTTATAACGTTCAAAACTTTGTTTGCATACTCATCAAGCAACACTCTTGCAAAAACCATCGAAATACACCTCACAATACTTTATATGCACATGATTGTAACTTCAAGTATATAAGGTTTTGTACTGTTTGAACGTGGAAAGCTTAGAGCCCTATCTAAACTTTTCACGTTCGTTACAAACGTAACTCAATATTGATACAATTGTAAATTGTAACAACTGTTTGCTCTTACGCACCTTTCATAGATTTTCTTCTAGTTTCTGATTCTCGTCTTATATTTTCGAATATTTCTTCCATGCTTAAGAATTCGTACTCTGTTGGTACTTGAACTGGAAAGGATCTTAACCCGTGAATATTTCTGGATTTATCCACGTAGCTTATGGAAAGATCATCTTTTTGTAGGAAGTCGTTAAGTCTTGGCCCGAACCCTATCGCAATCTTTCTTTTGTTTAAGCGCAATATTTTCTGTTCTAATTCTTCTTGTTCGTTGTGAATATCAAATTGTAGTCCGAAGAACCCTTCTACTGGTCTTCCATATACTAATGTTATTCTCGATATTCTTGCGCCGCTTCTTAGCGCTGCGTACAAGTGGTCGTAGTGCTCGTCTAGATGGTGCATTGATGATGCTTTAACACCCGTACTTACTATCCCTCCAAGCAATAAAACGTGTTCTGTATATTGCGGCATCCCGAGGAATTATCCTTGTTCTGTTTTAAAACATTATTATTCTGTAATAAATACTTGGCATCGCTACTTTTATAAACGCGTGTTATACGATCAGCCCATGGAGTCTTTTGTTGATTACGATTTAGAGCTTGAAAAGGCTGTTTCCGAGATAAAAAAGTCTGGAGCGAAAACTGTTTGTTTACAGCTTCCTGAAGGTTTGCGTCCTAAGGGCGGTGAAATTGCTGATAGAATTCATAAGGATTCTGGAGCCGTTGTTTTTTTGTGGCTTGGTTCTTGTTATGGCGCTTGTGATATACCTTTTGATGTCGAGCGTTTAGGTGTTGACATGCTTATTCAGTGGGGTCATAGTGTATGGGCTTATTGATTGATTTATCAAGTTTTGTCGTTGTTAGTCTCGGACTTATTGTTGGTCATCATAT
>JACQMS010000002.1 GCA_016203445.1 Candidatus Woesearchaeota archaeon | reverse complement strand
GTAAAGAATAATGAATCCAAAAAGAATTAATGCTATAAATAAAACAATAATTAACTCTTTCCAAGGAACGATACTCCTTATATGAGAAAACATTTCAGAAATCTCTCTAAAAGAATTGCTAACTGTTTTGGAAATTGTTGAAGCAAACTTTTTAGCAAGCCAAACTCTTTTCTTCAACAAAGAATTTTTAACACCAATAGCACAAATACCAAAACCAAAATTTCCAGAACAATCAAAAAAGTAAGATTTATCATCAGAACCAATATTTTTTGCTGGCGAAGACTTCCAAGAATTTGCAGTCCTGAAAAATAAGGAAACACTCTCAGGCTCTACGCCAGCTTTTGAAAGCCACTTTTTAGAAACTCTGAATTTGTAAGACGCTTCAGAAATGTCGCTGTGAAGAGCTCCAAGAACACTTAAAGAAAACCATTCATAAACGCGTGCATTAGGATGTAAACCCTTAGGAGTAGAACGTTTCACAAAAATTTTAATATTCTTAAAAGACGGCAGAAACTTTATAGAAAATTCTTGAAGACCAGAATTCCAGCCAGTAGCAAAAGTTGCGGTAGAACTCCCAAGAATGAAAGGAGCCTTGAAAATTTTATTGTTTCTTTCAATAATCTTCTCAGATAAGAATAATAGTATAATTATAACCACTCCAATACCCACTCCTCCAGCGATCCACCTCCACAAAGGAAGAATTATTTTCCAAAAAAATATGAGAACAACATTTGCAAGAGTTGACAACAAAATCAACAAAAGTATAAAAGCCCAAAATTTATTGTCTGATTTATTATTACGAAGAGACTTCTTAGGAACAAAATGGAACTTTTCAGAAAATTCCTTCATAATACTGGCGCGAACTTCAGACTCCTTAATACTAATCAACTCGGCGGAGTCGTGACCAGAATCATCATCAATGAACGCATTTCTAAGCGCGCCTCTCAAGCGCTCACTGCTGAAAACTCCAGCAATCCACACCCAAAAATTTCCTAAAACTCCCGACTTTTTTTCAACCACCAATAACACCTCGACACGATTTTAAAATATTTAAATAATTTAAAAAATAAAAAACACGAACATTTACTCTGAGAAGATCCAATTCCTCCTCCAACCATAATAAAACAACGCTCCAAGCAATAGTAAAACAAGAATGATTAATAAAACTTCAAGAAAATAACGGAAACTCTTCAAAGAAGAACCATCAACGCTCAAAGATACAGGAACTTTAACAATATCAGAACCATCAATAGGAGAGACAGATATAAAAAATATTCTCTCACCAAAAGCATCATCATCAACAACACCCTCTAATCTTACAGAATCCGAAGATCTCGAAGAAATAACGAGAACTGAAGGACTGAGCCAAACATTACCAACACTATCAGAACCCTCCAAAGATAGTCTGTAAGCCCGATCCTTATCACCAGTATTAGAAACTTTCACGCTTAAAGAAAATTTTTCTCCAGCGCTAACAACACCAACACTTTCAGGAACATCTAAAGAAGTTCCTCCTCCGAAATCAATTCTTGAATTGTAGTTGTTAGAATTAGAATTGTAGTTGTTAGGATTAAAATTATTAGGATTAGAATTATCAGAATTAAAATTATTAGGATTATTAGTATTGGGACAATTGTTCGTACTACTAGAAAGAACTTTAACAGGAACACTTTTAGAAACACTCTGCCTGCCATCCCTAAAAGAAGCATGAACACTCAACAAGTATTCACCAGGAGACGCGCAATCAGGAACAATAACTAAAGATTCACGAGTTGTAACAACACTACCACTATTCAATTTATCGATGAACAAAACATCAGAACTATCAAGACCCAGTAGAGAAAATTCTAGCCTTACATTCTCAGAATCCCAGCCATTATTCTCCAGCCTAGCACTAGCAAAAATACTGTCGCCGGCAATAACGGGAGAACCGCTAATCATAACATCTTGAATGTTAACGCCATGATCAACGGCATTAATAAAAAAAGAGAAACTTTCGGACTTCAAAAGACCTGAACGATCCCAAACAGTAATGGTAATAGAATAAGTTCCAGTATCAAGACTATCCGGCAACAAAAAAGAAAATTTTACAGGATAAGAAACCTCTGACTTAATATTAGACAAAATAATAGAATCAAAAAGCCTCTTGCCGGGAACATCATTAAGAGAATAACCAGAAATACTAGCCTGCAATTCATAACTATCAGCGCCAGAAATCGAGGATGCCAAAAATGATAGTTCTAGTACAGAACCGCGAGTTATAGCAAGGTTCAAATCTTCAGAAAACTCAACACCATTAATAAAAACATTAGAAAAGCTCAAAACATCCTGACTACCACTAGCAACAACTAAAGTTACTATGAGAAAAGCTGAAAAAACTACCAGAAAAAAAAATTTTGGTATCAAACCGACAGTAAAAGATTTTTTCATATTAAACCCCTAATCTAATAATAATAACCTCTAATCTAATCATTTCACCCTGACAAACCTGTGAGCATTAGTTGAAGCAACATCAGACCAGACTGCAACATTATACCAGTGCTTGCCAGAACCTGCAGATTCAGGAACTTTCCAAGAAAGCTGAACAGTCTCAGAACCTCTGCCTGGAACAGTAACAGTTCTCGAAGAAGAAATTGCTGGAAGACTCAAAGAGTACGCAACAACCCTGACAGTCTCATCCCTAGAACCATCATTAGTAATAACAACATTAGTAATCAAAGAATCACCAGAACTTAAAGAAAACTCGTCCTTAGTGCGAGCCTGCTCTATAAAAAGATTAGAAAACCTTTTGGCAGGAATAGAAGGAACATCAACAATAATCTTCTTTCCGCCACCAACAGGAACCAACGATAAAAATATGTCAAGATCAAAATCCTGAACATTAACAAAACCGCTCAAAGATTCAAAACCATCACTAGAAATGGTATAAGAATATTTTCCTGGAGAGAGATCAGAAAAAACAGCTCTGCCATCAGAGCCAGTGCTCAAAGTTTTACCATTAACACCAAAACCATTAATCAAAACTCTTGCGTTGTTAACATGAGAACCACTAACAGCGTTAACAACCTGAAAATTAACATCAAACTTTTTATCCTTAACGACGAGAACACTTCCAGCCAAAGATTCAGAAAGTACAGAAAGACCCGAACACTCAGATGTAGAGGATGAAGAAGCAGAGGATGAAGTAGTAGATGAAGAAGTCCAAGGAGTTCCAATCAAAGAAACACTATACACACCCTTCTCAGAAGCCAAAAATTCAACACTTCTCTTCAAAGGCGTAGAAGATGCAGGAACGCGCAAGGAACCATCAACAATTTTTCCAGAAGGGCTTCTTATAACATAAGAAACATCAGACTGCAGAGGAGAAATAACACCATTCTCGTCAGCCCTGGAGCTCAGAGCGGTAAAAGAAAATGAAGCTTTCTCACCCTCAACAAACTCCTTCTTAGAAAAATCAGCACTATTCAGCAAGGAATAACAAACATTTTTTGGCGATGATGACAGAACGGACAATTCCTTAGAAACCTTAGAATCCTCGGAAGCAACACACTGATCATCAACAACCCTAGTAGACACCAATATAGTGTATTTGCCCACATTTTTGGGAGTCCAAGAAAATTCAATTCTTTGAGAAGAATCAACAAGCAAAGCGTTATTATTATCAGCAGAAAGTTTTTTTTCAGAACTATACACCAACTGTTTACCCTCATCCAAAACTTTCAATGAAACAACAGTGTCAACACCATAAAATTCCTGCTTTTTATCAGAAGGAATGAAAGCCAAAGCCTTAGTCAAAGAAAACGCGCTATGAACATCAGCATCAAGTGAAGCATCCATAAAAATTCTCAAAGGAATATTAGGCTCAGAAACATCAACAACCTCAAAATTGTCAACGTGCGCATTACAAACAGGCTTCTTCTCAAAATCTATACTGAAAGGCTGAGAAGTAAGAACATCAGAATGGCCATTATTATTCCAAGAAGCAACATACGCCTTAGGAAGAAAACCTTTAGCAAAATACAAAATGCCATAACCATAACTAGTAGCTAAAGAATCGGGAAATCTAACGGTTAAGGAACCATCACTGGTAGCAGAACCTCCAGGAAAAGAACCACTAAAATCCCTAGCACTAGAACAGTCGCCATTAAAACAATCAACAGCTACAACATCAACATTATCAACATTAAAAGAGTAAGGAACATCAACAGACGCGCTAACAACTCCAACAGTGAACAGCAATAACAGAACGAAAAACAGTTTTCTCATCACAACATAACCCCCGTTTTGTTTACCAAAATAATATTTTTCATAACATTCATAACAAAAATAACAAAAAAATAAAAAATCAAGCTAATCACCTAACCTGATTCCCGCCAGTCTGAGACCCGACAATTCTGTTAGGACCAAGACCTGAAGGATTTGAACCATTACTGCTATTAAAAGCATCAAGAACCCACTGCCAAGCCCAAACAGCCGCAGGAATTTCTATAACTTTTCTAGCAGTACTCAAAGAAGCCCTGTAACTACGAGCAGCTCGAGCATCATCCTCAGTATCGTCAACAGTTTTCACACTGCCAGGAACGTAAGACTCGTGATTTCTCGCACTAGGAGAATTATTCCAATAGTTGAAAACTGGAAGACCACAAGTGTGACCATCTGCAAGCCTGCCAAAATCAGGAGTTACAACGGCTCTGTGAGCCTGAAAGTCCAAGGCAGTACTCGAAAAGGTCTTAGCAACATCAAAAGTTCCCTTAGCAAAATTACTTACATGCTTAGAATACTTATTCCAGCCAAGAGCGGCCTCAACAGGAACATGAGCAAGCTCCAAAGTTCCAGAAACAGCATCCTCAACAATCAAAGCAGAAGCTTCAGCAACATCCAAACCAAGATCGACAGTTTGAACATATGTTTGAGGACTTGTCACAACATCATTAGTGTCATGCAAGAATTTCACAACGGTGTCACCAACCTTACCAGCATTGTCGCCAGCAAGAGTTGTAGTCCTGAAAACAGGGCTTACAACATTAATACCCATAGCAACAGTATCACCAACAACATCAAAAGATGCAGTAACAGTATCAGAAACAAGCTCAACAGTTCCAGAACCTAAATGTTTAACAGGAGCTGCAGCCTTGAAGCCAACATTTGAAAGCCAGTGCCTCTTAACACCCGAAGCAGGATCAGAAGTCTTCAACTTAACAGCATCAACAACGTGCAATGCGAAATCCCTAACGCCCCCAACAATTCCAGGAGTATCCTTAGAATCATCAGAATCATCGTGGCCCAAAGTCAAAGATTCAAAAACTCCTCTGCCATTCTGAACAATAGCTTCAAGATCTCCCTTAGCCTTAGAACCAAAAGTATTACCAACAGGCTTCTCGCCAGGTCTTTCAATGCTTTGAGAAATATCATAAACATCTTTACCAAATTCTACAAAAGCACCAACAAGACTTTGATCATGCAATAACTCATTATTAGTGGTTCCACTGCCACCATCGTAAGCTAGAAGACTCTTTCTAGTATTACCAGTAGCGAAATCACCGCAAACATCAGCGCCTCCAACAACGTGGCGAACAATATTAGAATAATTCCTAACAGCAGACTTTCCATCATCCTTCATTCTTTCGCTCCAGGACAAATCATTAAAAGTTTCTTTAACATCAGGAGTTGATGCATCATCGTAAAATCCGGCATCACTATCCCTAGAAGTTCCGGGAGTTCTATCACGCTGTTCAACAGCAAAAGTTTTAACCTGTGAAGCACCCTCTTTTAATACAGGAACAACTTTTTCTGAAACTCTGTTATGAGCAACAAAATCGTAAACTGCACTAGCACCATTCTTTACGGCAGTACCCGCACTTTTGAAAGTATCAGTAACGCCAGCATAAGCACTTTGCTGTGATACAAAACCGCCAGCAACAGTTGCCAAAGCAACACCAGCAAAAACAGCAGTGTTAACAGCTCCCCTGCTCCTCTGAGCTTTACCAAGAGCCAATTGTTCATCAACAGAAGGCATGTTCGAATATTTAGTATTCATTTTTATTCCTCCAAAAATGTGAATCTTTAGTCAGACCCCCTAAATCTTTATCACAGGAAAAGGAAGAAGTATTTAAAGGTTTCGGTAAGGTAAACACTCCACAGTGGTGAAAAATAAAAGTTTTTTTTGTATTTGTGAAAAATATTATGACTATCATATAATGTATAACTATCATATAATGTTATAGATTAATATAATGTTATAGATTACGTGATCTACACTCACAAAAATTAAAAACCCCAATTAAAAAAACACAAGACAAATGATAGCAATAATAGGAGCAGGACCCGCAGGAGGATACCTTGCGTACAAACTAGCTCAAGAAGGCAAAGAAGTAACAATATACGAAGAGCACGAAGTTGTAGGAAAACCTGTTCAATGTACAGGAATAGTTACAAAAGCTTACGACCATTTTGAAATGCCAAAAAACATAATAATGAACGAGCTTGAAGAAGTTCACATACACGCAGGCAGAGAAACAGTAGCAATACCACTAAACGAACACGTACTAAACAGGCACTTGCTTGATGAAACAATAACAAAAATGGCGGTAAAAGAAGGAGCAACGCTAATGACCGGACACAAATATATAGCGCGGGAAGGTAACGAAGCAATAATACAAACAAACGGCGGAGTAATAAGGCATTCATTCGAATTCTTAGCAGGGTGCGATGGGCCTAACAGCATTGTAGCGCAAACATCAGGACTTGACAAAGTAAAAAACTATTATATAGCGTCACAAGCAACAGTTGAAGGAGATTATGATACAAAAGTATTCCACACATACTTTGGAGAAAATGCACCAAAATTTTTCGGGTGGAGCGTTCCAGAACACCAAAAATATTCAAGAGTAGGAGTGGCAACACTAGAAAAGCCGGGAGAATATATGAACCAAATAATGAATTTGACGAACAGTGAAAAAGTTACAGACAGGCAGGGAGGAGTAATACCTATATACAATCCTAAAGCAAGAATAATGAATGAAACAACAGCATTAATAGGCGACGCCGGAGGAATGATAAAAGCAACAACCGGCGGAGGAATAATAACAAGCATGATGCAATCAAGAATCGTGGCTGACAAAATACTTGGAAATCCGTGGAAGAAAGATTACAAAAATCTCAGATTACAATTATGGTTGCACTACAAAATAAGACTAATGCTCAACAAATTCACAACTAAAGACTACGAAAAATTATTAAGGCTAATGAACACTGCAAGAGTAAAAACAATACTTCACAAGTATCCAAGAGAGTACCCAACAAAGTTCTTGTACAAGCTAGCAATAGCACAGCCGAGGCTTGCGGGGCTGGCATTAATGAAAAGTTTTTGAAATGTCAGAAACTGCTAATGGCAGTTTCTGAGCATGATCAAGAACCTCACGCCCCGGGCTTTAGCTCGGAGGTTCTTGACAAGTCTTGCCTATTCAACACTCAAAGAAATCATCATCACTATACGCCGGGGTAGAAATGCATAAAACTTCCAAAGCAGTATCAGAATTCTCGGCACTTAAAGAATGAACAGAATAAGGAGGAATCAAAACAATAGTTCCGCCAGCGATAGGAAAATTGGCATTAATATTATCACCAACATTCTTCAAAAAAACATTACCAGAACCATTCAAAACATAGTACGCTTCAAAAAGATTTTTGTGATAATGAGAAACAGATTTCTTCCCAGGAGTTAGAAATCCAAAAGCGATGCTAAAACCTAAATTTTCTCTAACAAAACCAGAAATCATAGGGTAAACAGTTGCGCGATCTCTAGCAGTAACTGGAGGAAAATCCAGATAGTGAGGACCAACATCGTCAATACTTGAAACGTCCATGCCAAGAACAATAACGTCATTAGAACAAAAAGGAGGCGATGATATAACCAAGTGTTCAAGAACGCTGTTGCTAGTTTCAGGATTCTGAAAAAAGTGAGGAGTGCCAGGAGGAATGACAATATAAGAACCAGAAGTCATACAATACCTTTTACCTCCAGTAGTTAAAATGCCCATACCATTAAGAACTACATAAACCTCGCTAAAACTTTCATGCTTATGATTAAGAGAAATATTACCAGGACTCATAGAAACATGAGCAACACTAATTCTAGGATTAACGGAAGGAAAAGCTCCGATCTCTCTCAAATCCTGCATGCAAACATTAGAAGTCAAAGGTAAACTATCAACATTGAATATTGTTCGAATTTTACTCATAAAACTGTAGGAATGAATAATTAGTATAACAACTTTACTGTTTACACAATCACCGACTACTTCCAAAGAGTAACAAAACCTTTTAAGCCGTCACGGAATTTTGGCAATCATGAAGTTCGTCGAAAAACACATACCTCCACCAACAGCGATACATTACAAGAACGACGAGATAGAAATAGCGAGAACGTTCGGCAAAAAAATATGGCAGGAAGTAGGAAGCATAGTTAAAGAAGTAATACTATTCGGAGAAACTGCAAGAAGCCCGGAAAAAGCTCATGACGTAGACATATTGGTTCTAGTAGATGATGTATCAATACAACTAACACCAGAAATAACACAAACGTACAGAGTACTAGTCGAAAAAATAATATTATCAACAAGCCCGAGACTTCATGTGATGACGCTAAAACTAACAACATTCTGGGAGTATGTAAGATCTGGAGACCCGGTAATAATAAATGTTCTAAGAGATGGAGTAGCGTTAATAGACACAGGATTCTTTGACCCATTACAAATGCTGTTAAGGCAGGGAAGAATAAGGCCGACACCAGAATCAATATGGAATTATTTAAACAAAGCGCCGCAAACAATGAACAATGCAACATGGCACTTGCTTCAAGCAACACTAGACTTATACTGGGCAGTAATAGACACGGCTCACGCGGCGTTAATGGCTGAAGGAATAGCACCAACAGCTCCCCAACACGTCTCAGCGCTAATGCACGAGCACATGGTAAAAACGAAAAAAATTCATCAAAGATACGCAGATACTATGAATATGTTTTATAATCTATCAAAAAAAATAGTTCACAGAGAAATGACTCACATTAGCGGAACAGAATACGAAAAGTACAGGCAGATAGCTAAAGACTTTGTTGAAACAATAAGCAAACACGCAGAAGAAAAACTAAGACTAAAGAAGTAAGATGCAAGACTCAAAATTAAAGAAAAAGTATTTTTTTTTAAACAATAAAAATGAATATTAATCAATTTCTCAATCTTTTTTGTTCTTTTTCTTCTCATTCTTTTTTTGTATGGTTTGTAGCTTTATTCTATACATTTAATCATGTAAAAACTTTTGTATAGAGTTTCTTGAATTCTCCAAACTTCTTAAGAAGTTCTGCTCTTTGTCCTTTGTTAAGATCAAGATATTTTTGAAAACGAGCTTCTATTTCTTGAAGTGATGGTTTATATTGAAGAAGAACTTTTGTAATATCAATTCTATCTTTCCGTATGAATCGTGCCATCTTTGTTATAATTATGTCTACCGGTGATAGTATTAGTACTCTGAGATTTTTGAAAGATGCATTTTTAGAAATAGAACTGCAACATTCAACATAATCAGCAGGTAAAGTAAGAACAACAATAATGCCTTTTTCTTGTATTTCTGTTTTATATCCTTGATTATAAATTTCTACAGTAAGATCAACTTTATCATATGATTTTCTACTCTCAATAATAAAATCTATATCTTCAGTGACTTCTTTTAATCCAAGAAGACTTAGTGCCGTTCCTCCAATAGCAACAATAACAAGAGGCTCCGATCTTGTTTTATCAAGATGCTCAAAAAGTTTTAGAAGCTTTTCTTTCGTTATTTCCTTGTCCACGATGCAACAACTCCATACGTCCAAAGATATTTATCCATTGAAGAATTATCAGTGACATAGAGAACATTCCATTTTCTTGGAAATTCACCCCTGAATGTTTCTTCATAATCTATATCCGAAGTTGCATCTTCTGTTCCTACAAAAAACAGAGTATCCGTTCTTCGTTGTGAATACAGTGAATCAATTGCAGAAGTAAGTGCAGGATCATGAGAAACCCCGAGACGTTGAAAACTTGCTCTTGCTTCATCAAGTATCCATCCAAGAGAGTTTACAATTCCAGGGATTCTTTTTTCAATGGTATACGCTTTTTGAAGAAGAGAGTCATATTCTATTTTGTTCTTTGCCACAAGAACTATAATTCCTTCTATTAATCTTGGTTGTTTGCAATCCTGCAATATGGTTAGTATTGTATCCTCAACGGAGAGTTGTTGTCCGATTAAAGGAGCGCCTCCGATGCAAAATCCAAAGCGCGCCGCATTGTACAAAAGAGTATCATCATTAGAAGGAGTGCGTAGAGCATCTTGTTTCGGCAACACATGAGTCATACAATCCTATTATTTTTGTATGTTATAAATATTTCTGTTTTGAATAGTGTATTGGAGAATATATATGAAACTGGTATAATTATGAGAATAACTTTTTGTGGTATACGAAACACTAAGACTAAAGAAGTAAGATACAAGAATCAGGAAGGTAGATGTGAAGAGAACGTGAAAAAATATTTTCTACGAACCGTAAAAAACTTTATCAACAACAGACTGCTGACTTTTCAACCATGCAGACCACTCTTCACTTTTTTTCAATTCTTCCTTTCTCCACCTACACTCTCTCACGTACCCTTGTATATGTGAAGTAAAATCACATTGCATTGAAGAACAAAAATTTTTTCTAGATTCTTCGACGAGTTCGAGAACATGATTATATATAGCAATTCTTTGATCATAATACTCCTGTGTAAGACCATTACCAATCCATGACTTAGGTCTAAGACTGCACAGAAGAGGAGTATAAGGATTTTGCCCTCTTGCAAAAGGAGAAGACGCATCATATTTAGTACCCTGTCTGCTAAGATCTCTCTCCATTCCGACCAATACAACAACTCTATCAAGAAGACTTTTCAAATTCTCAAGAGTGTCACCGAGAACGGGAGAACCAACATTTGTGGGAACAAGAATTATGTTCATACCAATAACATCTTCAATCGACTTCGCCATAACATCAGTATTCGTGAAAACTTTATAAAACTTTTGACAAAAATCGTTTCAATTTTTTTCTTTCTCAAGATATCTCTTGTGAACTCGTATATACCTTTGTATAAAGTAGTTCACAAAGTCATGTTCTGTCTTTGTGAGTGCATGATAGTATTGTTTCCTTTTTTTGTATTCAATAATCATAAGTGCATAGTGAGCTCTCTGAAGAGTGTACGCGATAAGAAGTCTTCCAATCCGTCCATTTCCGTCGCCAAAAGGATGTATCTTTTCAAATTTGTAGTGAACTCGCGCGGAAAATTCTACTGGGTTTAGCACGCCCTCATTTTTTCGGTACCACACAACAAATTCTTTTATAAGTTGTTCAACATCTTGCCAGTCAGGAGCCATGTATGTTCCAACCTTTACATGGTATTGTCTGAGAGTTCCAGCGATATCATTTTTCGTATCATGAAAAATATCGTTATGCCATTGAATAAGAATTGGAAGCGATAACGAACGTTTTTCGTTGAGAACTTCAAAGAATGTTCTTGCATGATTTATTGTTTCCTGAACATCTCTTATATCTTTTTGCGGCGAAATTTTTCTCTTTATCAAATCTTCTGTTTCTTCAAGTGTTATTGTTGAACCCTCAATAGCATTAGTATTATAAGTGAAATCAATAGATAAGTCGAGAAGCATCTTTTCCTTTATTGTTTCGGGATATGTTTTCCATTCTTTCCGAAATTTCTTTTGTATACTTTCAATTTTTTTGAATGCATCTTCTTTTAAACATTGTCTGAGAAATTTTTCTTTTCTCTGTTCAACATCTTTGGGAATAGTTTTTCCTAAATATCTCGTTCTAGTTGTGATAACTCCACTTTTTCTGAATGAATGGAGAAGCATGTAATATCCTTTCGCTTGAACTATATTCATGATCTTCATATATAATTACTATTACTTAAATATTTCTATTTTTTACTTATTTGTAATTGTACTAAACTTTTCTCTCTCTTCCTGTACAATCTATAATTTCATATCTCAATCACGCGAAACACTACTCATTTCTTTTCGATGCCAGAAAATTGAACATATAACCCGCACTCATCTAAAGATCTCACGGCGTATATAATAGTTGAGTGGTCACGACTACCGAGAATAGAACCACACTCCTCATAAGAAGAACCCCTCTCATACAAAACATTAATGAGTGCAGCCCTAATGGCTGGCAAAGGATTTCTCCTGTTTCTACCAGTAATTTTTTCGGCAGGAAAACCTGTACGATCAGAAAAGAATTTAACGATTAATTCAGGAGCAATAATCTTTGACTCCAAAGCATCACGAACAATTTCTGCAAGGCCCAAAGATTCATACTGTCTTTCAAGACCAGTATCTTTGCGGAATTTGCAATCACTTTTGTCAGAATCATCCAGACTAGACAATGCATTTTTCACCTTATCAACACAAATTCTTACGGTAGTAGAAGTCGCGGGAAGATTTTGTTTATTCCTGAAAACTTCTCCGACGTGATGATAAGACATGCTCTTAATTTCACTAAAAGCATACATAACAACACTTCTGGCTCTAGAAATTCTTCTACGTCTGCAATCAATATCCCTCAAATCTTTCTCCGAAATACCATAAACCGAACAAGCAGTACTAATAATAGAATTTACAGAATCACTAGGAGTAATTGAGGACAAAAATTTGTCAAGAAGAAAATCAATGCTACGAATACTTACAGGATTATCAATAGCCAAATTAACACTTCTACACTCATCATAAATATTTGCAACAGTTTCAACAGGCAGGAATAATACTTTACCAATATCTGTAAAAGACATATCAGTAAATTCCCGAAAATTATAAACTGCAACACTGCGAGCAATCCACAAAGCAACAGAATCAGAATCGCTAAGAAGAGCCGTGCGAGAAACAGCACATCCGGCGCAAACACTCTCAAGAATATTATCAGAAGATGCACCTTTGTGAATGGATGATTGAGTAGACATAAAAGCGCTTTCTAAAGATGTTACTGCCCCCATAATTATAAGAATACACGCAAGTAATAAAAAGGTTGTGTTATGACAACAATAATATGACAAATCCCAAATTAATCCTCGGCATCGACGAAGCTGGCAGAGGGTGCATTATTGGACCACTAGTTATGGCGGGAGTGTTAGCAACAGAAGAACAAATAGACATTTTGAAAAAATTAGGAGCTACAGACAGCAAAATACTGACAGACATACAAAGAAGAACACTATACAACAGCATAACAAAAATGTCAACAAAACATTCAATAATAGAGATACCGCCAAAAGAAATTGACGAGGCGATTAAAGGAGTTAATGGATTAAACCTCAACTGGCTAGAAAGTACAAAAACTGCAATAATAATAAACGCGCTAAAACCAGATATTGCAATAATAGACTGTCCAAGCACTAACATACAAGCGTACACTAACCACCTAAAAAAACAATTAGAGCAAGAACTAGAACTAATAGTACAACACAAAGCTGACAGCGAGCACACAATAGTTGGAGCGGCAAGCATAATAGCAAAAGTAACACGAGACAACAAGATAGAAGAAATAAAAAAAAGATTAGGAATAGACTTTGGAAGCGGATACCTGAGCGACGAGAAAACAGTAAAATTCATGAAAGAAAACTGGAACAAAAAACCAGAAATATTCAGAAAAAGCTATCATCCATACAAAAAAGAACAAGAAGAAAAGGCGCAGAAGAGATTGGGGGAGTTTTAGCAAGCAAATCTTTAAAAATACGACAATTTCTATGACGACAAAAAGGGGAAAAATGACACACATAACATCGCTAATACTTGACGGATTCAAAAGCTTCGGCAAGAGAACAGAGCTATTATTCGGAGAAAAATTCAATTGTATTCTAGGACCAAATGGTGGCGGGAAATCTAACATTTTAGATGCTCTCTGCTTCGTTCTCGGAAAAAGCGGGAGCAAAAGCCTAAGAGCCGAAAAAAGTGCGAACCTAATATACAACGGGGGAAAAAGCAAAAAGCCGGCGAATAAAGCAGAGGTATCAATAATCTTTGATAACAAAGAAAAAAATTTTCCAATGCCAGACAGCGAGATAAAGATATCAAGAATAGTAACACAAAAAGGAACAAGCACTTACAAAATAAACCAGCAAGTGCGAACAAGGCAGGAAATTTTGGAATTGCTGAGCAAGTCAAACATAAATCCTGACGGGTACAACATAATACTTCAAGGAGACATAATACAACTAGTAGAAATGTCGCCAATAGAGAGAAGACAAATAATAGAACAAATAGCGGGCATAGGAGTTTACGAAGAAAGGAAACAGAAAGCGCTGGGAGAACTATCAAGAGTTGATGAGAAAATAAACGAGGCGGACATCGTGCTAAAAGAAAGAGAATCATACGTAAAAGAGCTGAAAAAAGATAGAGACCACGCGCTAAAATACAAAGAGTTGAAAGATAATATTGCGAAGTACAAAGCAACATACATAACGCACCAAAAAAACAAGAAGGAAAACGAAAAAAAAATAATAGATGAAAAAAGTTCCAAACACAAAGAAGTGATAAGTAAACATGATGAATCTCTGAAAAAAATTCGCGAGGAAATATTTGAAAGAAAAAAAAGAATAACAGAAATAAGCAAAAACATAGAAGAACAAGGCGATGCAAACCACAAAAAACTACAGAAAGAATTAGAAGCGCTAAAAATATCAATGGCGACAAACACCAATGATTTACAGTCGAAAAAAACAAATATATCTAAGCTTAAACAAGAAGAAGAGAACATAAAAAAAGAATTAGAAAAATTAAAGGAAAAAAATGAAGAATTAGAAAAACAAAGAGAAGAATACAACGAATTGCTATCGCATCATGAGTCACAGATAAAAGAGTTAGAAAGAAAAATAGTTGAGCTGAAGAAAAAACATAACTTGGACGCTGAAGGAACAATATCAACAGAAATAGAAGAATTAGACAAAACAATAGAGGCAACGGACGAGCAGGCAAGACAGGCAAGAGAAAGACAACAAGAAATATTCCGAGAAAAAGACAAAATAGAATTCCAGCTGGGAACCATAGACCAGCAATTGGCAAAGGTAAAAGAGTTGGAAGAACAAAACAAAGAAGAATTAAAAAAATTAAAGCAGAAAAAAGAAGAATTCAAAAAAGCAGTAATAGAATTGAACACTCTTCTGAATAAAGATGCAGACAACGCGGCGAGACTATCAAGATTAAGAAAAGAACAGCAAGAATTAACTGAAGATTTATCGGGACTTGAAGCACAAAACAGAACAGCCCAAGAACACATAACAAGCAATATAGCTGTAACAAAAATATTAGAAAACAAGGAGTCACTCGGGGAAGTTTACGGAACACTATCGCAGCTAGGAACAACAGAAGATGAGTATTCAACAGCTCTAGAAATGGCTGCAGGAAAACACCTTAACAGCATAGTAGTAAAAGATGACGCTATGGCGGTCAGATGCATAAAATATTTGAAAGAACAAAAGCTGGGAGTTGCAACATTTCTTCCATTAAGCAAACTACTGGTTCACTCAGACCCTGAAGCAAAAAAAATGTCAACAGCAAAAGGAGTAAAAGGAATAGCATCAGCGCTGGTACAATACGACCCTCAATACAAAAAAGCATTTGAGTACGTTTTCGGAAATACTCTGATAGTTGACAGCATAGACACTGCAAGAAGAATAGGAATAGGCCCAATAAAAATGGCAACACTCGACGGAGACATGGCAGAAAAAGGAGGAGTAATGAGCGGAGGATTCAGAACAAGAAAAAAAACTGGAAGCTTCAGCAATACAACGTTAACAAAAAAATTATCAGAAGTGCGAGAAGGATTATCAAATATTGAATCAACAATATCTCAATTAACTGAACAAAGAAAAAAAGATGAAGAATCAATAACAAGACTTCGAGAGTTCAAAGCAACACTTGAGGGAGACATAATAAAAGATGAAAGAAGCATGCATTTGGACACGACAGATTTAGAGTCATCAAACGAGTATAAAGAACAATTAAAACAGCAACTAAAAAATGCGGAGCAAGAATTAAGAAAAGTACAAGAATCAATAACAAATTTCAACAAAACATTACTAGAAAAAAAGACCAGAAGGCAGGAATTAAGAGACAAATTATCAACACTGAGAAATCCAAGGGCGCTGGCAGAAATAAACACTTATGAAGAAAAAAGAAAAGAAGAATTAGAAAAGAAGCTGTCAACACAAGCTAAATTATCACAAATAAGCGCGCAAATAGATGAATTCTTGAATCCAGAAGTGGAAAAAATAAACAGGCAACGCCAGAAAATACAGGAAGAAAATCTAACAACAGAATCAGAATGGAAAGAGCTGGAAAAATCAGTGTCACAACAACAAAGAGACCTGGCAAAAAAAGAAAAAGAACAAGAAAAATTCCAAGAACGGTTCAAAGAATTATTCAACGAATCACACAAACTAAACGATGAAATAAATGTTAGAGAAACAAAAACTTACGAATTTGAAGAAAAAAGCAAAAGAGAAGAATTATCGCTAAACACTCTGAGCATAGAAATTGCTAGATTGAATGCAGAACTTGCCGCGATAAGTGCAGAGTTGGAACAATATGCCGGAGCAGAAATAGACCTTACAAAAAGCGAAGAATCATTAAAAAAAGAAATAAGCGCTTTTGAAAGAATGATCGTAAGCATAGGAAGCGTAAACCTGAAAGCGCTGGATGTTTATGACGCGGCGGAAAAAGAATACAAAACACTTCACGAGAAAAAAGAAATATTATCAAGAGAAAAAGAAGATGTGTTAAAACTAATGAACGAGATAGAAACAACAAAAAAAGAAATATTTATGAAAGCATTCACCTCAGTGCAGGAACACTTTATAAGAATATTCACACAGCTGACACACAAAGGACAGCAGGCACACCTTGAATTAGAAAGCCCTGAAACAATATTCGATCAAGGAATGAATATAAATGTAAAGCTAACAGGAGAAAAATTTTTGGATTTGAGGAGCCTGAGCGGCGGGGAGAAAACACTAACGGCACTAGCATTCCTATTCGCGATACAAGAACACGAACCGGCAACATTTTATGTATTGGATGAAGTAGACGCTGCACTCGACAAGCACAACAGCAAAAAACTGGCAGAACTAGTAAGAAATTACTGCAACAAAGCACAATACATAGTAATAAGCCACAATGATGCAGTAATAACTGAAGCCGACAATCTTTACGGAGTAAGCGTTGACGAGCACGGAGTAAGCAATGTTGTAAGCATGAAATTGTGAAGCTGGCGTGTAACGTCGATACATTTTTAAACATGCTTTTTATGAACGTAAAAAAAAAGAGGCACTAATGAAAAGTACGCATCAAAGCAGGTCTCGCAGTAAAACTTCTAAGGACGAACTAAGAAATTACGAGCCCGACTGGGTTCTACTAAGAGAATTAGTGGATGCTTACGGAGTATCGGGAAATGAAGAAGAAGTAAGAGACCTCATAAAGAAAAAAATAAAACATCATGTCAGCAAGGTTGGGAACGACAAATACGGAAGCCTTATATGCGAAGAATCCTGCGAAAAACACAAAGAAAAAATAATGATAGTAGCCCACATGGACGAGGTGGGACTAATAGTAAAACATGTAAGCGATAAAGGATCAATAAGTTTCGCGCCCATAGGAGGTATAGACCCTCTAGCATTAGTAGGCCACAGAGTTCTAATAAGATCAAAAGTTCCAGTAAGCGGGGTAATAACAACAGTATATCTATCGGACGGGGAGCAAACACTGGAACTGCCAGTAATGGAAGACTTGTACATAGACACAGGACTAAGCACTGAAGAATTAGAATCGGTAGGAGTAAAACCAGGAGTGTTCATAAACTTAAGCCCTAATGAAAGCATAATAAATAATAGGACAATAATAGGCAAAGCACTAGACGACAGGATAGGATGCTTCATACTATTAGAAGTAGCAAGACTACTGTCAAAAACAGAAAGCAGTGTTATATACGTATTCTCAGTACAGGAAGAAGTAGGATTGTACGGAGCAGCAACATCGTCATACAAAATAAAACCTGACAAGGCGATAGCGATAGATGTAACTCAAGAAAATTCAAGATCAGAACTATCAACAAAATATTTAGGCAAAGGACCAACAATAACAGTCAAAGACGCAGCGCTAATAAGCAATGAAACAATAATACAAGAATTAGAAGAAGCTGCTGAGAAAAACAAGATAAGCTATCAAGTAGACGTTTCAGAATTAGGAACAACAGACGCAACAGCAATAGCAACATCAAGAACAGGAGTGCCAACAGGAGTGTTGGGGGTGGCAGTAAGAAATATTCACAGCACTATGAGCATAGCACACCTGGACGACATAAAAAACGCGATAAAACTATTGTATCACTTGCTAAGAAAAAAACACGCGGGAAAAAATTAATTTTTGTTCAGGCTCAACAATATTGATAGATGAACTTGAAATTCCAACAGCTCCGGGAACCAATCCCGAAACGTGCAAAGACCAATAAAGAGACCACATACCAATCTAGGAAAAAGATACTTCTTAAAAATGCGCCGATAATTAGGTAATGCTAGAAAAATCAAGCAATGAGTTTCGTCGATTTAGGCATGACCTCTGCGATGGCGGCATCAACAATAATTTTTAAACCTTCATCATCAGAACGATCAAAAAACCTTTTCACTCCGCGCTCTTCCAAAGATCTCTTGAACTGATGACTTAAAAATCTTCCAGAAAAATCATCACGACTACCAGGACGTGCTCCATCGCTAGAAATATTATGGGCATCATAAACACTCAAAAAAGCATCAGCAATAATTCCACTAGAGGAACCATAAACTAGCAAGTTGTAAGCCCTGGCCAGATCATAAGCCTTAGAACTGCTGGGAACAGCACAAGAAGGAAATAATATTATTGGATTAGTAGAATGAACGGGCTCACAATGGTCACAACTAGCATTTATACTAGGGTTTTTTTGACTGCTAACACTGGAACTTTTAGTAATATCTGTAATAAAAGAACCAACGCATTGACCGATATCTACATGCATTTCCAATATCAAATATGACATCATTTTTATCACCAGAATAATTTATACTACCGCGCCTTTCTGATAATGATTATCATCAATCCATTCATCCAACCATTCAGAAGCATCATCAAGGATTTCTAGAAACACATCAGTTTCAGCACTTTGATGAATTGGCCCGCCATTGTATCCAGGAACATTATGAAGAGCACGATTAATAAGACCACGCAAAAATGTTTCCTGAGGAATAGTACGAACGTTTAGCAAACTTGCAGAAAACTCCAGAACTCCAACAGCTCCAAGAGCTCTCTGATAAATTGTAGAGATTTCAGCAGCCCTGTCGCCAGAAGGCATTCCATGATCATACCACAAATTCTCAAAACCTTTAGCTACCAAATCAGCACCATTGCCAAATCTTGCAATATTCATGTGCTCTGAAGCCAGTTGGTATTCGAAAGTTTGAGAAACATTAGAAGGAACTTCTACAAATGATCGAGAATCAAGACTATCACTATCAGAACAATTCCAACGAGACCCAACTCTAGGAGAATCTAATGACGCGGCAAAACCAAGCAAAGGCTTGCCAACAGTATAGTACAGACCATTCATCTTCACTCACATCGCGAACGCTAAGCGCCCGAGAGGTAAACAAAAGGAAAGCTTTAAAAAGGTTATGACAGGAATGCGTTAAAAAGCGGTGTTTTGACATGTCGGAAATTTTTCTGACATATTTATAGGTGTTTTTATGAATGTAAACCAAGAAGTATGGAAAGTGTTGAGAACTGACAGTGCTCTGCAAAAAGATTTAACAAGAGAAATAATAAATATGAGAGCACTGGCAAAATACTTAATAGACAAGTATCACTACAAAGCGAGCCTTGACGCAGTAATATCTGCAATAAGAAGATACCAATCACAAGAAGAATACAAAGAAGAAGACAAAAAATTAGAACACATATTTTCAGAATCAGTAGTGTCAACAAAAAACAACATGGCGTGCATAACACTATCACTAACTGCCAGGCAAACGATGCAAAAATTAAGCAATGACAAAAACAACAAAAAAATAAAGTTGATAACAGGAACAGAAGTAGTAAAACTATTAATAGAACAGCCATACCTAAAAGAAACAGTTCAGCACTTCACAAAAGAAGATATAACAGGAGTAGACCAAAACATATCAGAAATAAGAGTGGTAGTAAGCCCCGAAGGAATAAAGACTAAAGGAGTGCTGGCAAAACTAGCAACAGAAATAGCTCTAGCAAACATAAACATAAAAGAAATATTGGTATGCCCGCCAGAGTTCTTCATATACGTACACCAAGATGACATAGTAAAAGCTCACGCATCAATAATACAGTTATGCAAAGACTTTCTAGGATAATATCACTATTAGAAACTATATCATCAATAGCATACAAACCCTTAAAAACTATCAAAGAAAAATAATATCATGACAATCAAAATAAAAACTGGAATGAAAATATTGCATCTTCACGCGCGCTCAAAAGCAATTGTTGATATTACTGAAGAAGAGTGGAGTAAAGTTCCGAAACCTGTAGGACTGCTGGCAAGCATTCAGCACTTGCACACACTAAGAGAACTGCACGAAAAACACAAGAATGACAGCGTTCTAGGAGGTCAAGTATTAGGTTGCAGGTGCGAAGCCGCGGAAAGAATTAACTCAAAAGTGAAAAGTTATCTAGTAATAGCAACAGGATACTTCCATTCGCAAAGAGTAGCGATGAATACTAACAAGCCAGTATTTGTTTACGACCCTATACAAAAAAATTTAACGAAACAGCCAAGAGAACAAATAGAAAGAATATTAAAAAAAAGAAGAACCGCGCTAACAAAGTTTTATGCAGGAAAAAATATAGGAATACTAGTATCCATAAAGCACGGGCAGTGCGATATCAATAAAGCTTTGGCATTCATTAAAGAAATAGACAAAGAAAAAAAAGCGCACATATTCGCGTTTGACACGCTGGAAATAGAAAGGTTGAAAGACTACAACTTTATAGACTGCTGGGTGAACACTGCGTGCAACAGGATTCCTGACGAGAAAACTAATATTATAGACATAGGAGACATACCAGAATTTGAGAAATACTCAGAAAGCTGGCTTAAGAACGGGAAAATGAAACGTGTGTGACAATATTTTGCGGAAAAACGGCGCCAAAACTCAATACTTTAGTTTGGAGATGTCAGAAACCACTATTCATAACATTCTCGCTTAAGTTTGAAGTGAGAAAGCGGTTTCTGATCATGATCAAGAACCGTAGTTCTTGACATGCGGCGCCGTTTTTTGCATGTCGGAAACTGCTCTTTTTTTTGACATTTAAATTTGAAGAGCAGTTTCTGAGCATGATCAAGAACTACTGTGATTTATTGTGTTTAACAACATACTATTGGTCTTTGACCAATGGTTCTTGACATCCGCGAATCAGAACGCGTCTGATCAAACTCCACACTTTAGTGTGGAGTAGGACGCTTTCCGCGGATTTTTATGATTCTAAAAAGAGTTTTCACAACATAAATATTTATATATATCCCTGCAACCCCGCTAGTTCATGGGCGACAATGAAAAACCTTGGCATGAAAGAAAAAAAGCATTAGACAAAGTCAAACAAAGACTGGAAAGGGAAGAGCCAAGACAGCCCGATTGCCACGAGTTTAACAAGTTATACGCGGAATATAAAGAGCGCGAGAGCAAAGTTGCCGGTACTCATGGAATGATGCAGCTTGTGCACAGTATGCATTCACAACACGATCCTTATATTTCCAATCCTACAGATCCACTATTAAAAAAAGTCAGAGATGCAAGTGAAGATTATGGAAGAAAGCTTGCAAAATTTTTCAGAGAAAGCGGGAATTCGTTATCGGCGAATGACATTGTTATTTTGAGTCAGGGATTGTTTGCTCACAGATTTTACGGTTTAATGAACCAAAATCTTGAAGGATTTATAGGAACATTGTCTTCAGCATCGCATAAAAGTTTAGAAATTGATGTTCTACAAGTTACAGAGGGTGTGGAACACGAAGAAGGAGAGTTAGGGTTAACGTTTTCAGTAGAATGGAAGCACGAAAAAGGAGTTCGCTACTCGTTCGACATGCCTAATGCAATACCTAGCTACGAAGGAAACATTACAGTTTTAGAATATTCTCTAAAAGATTCCCAAGCAATTAGGATTGAAGTAAAAAAACACGTTGTTACTCAAATAGATTCCAATTCCAGAGAAGAACAAAAGCCAGAAAAAGTGAGTGGAGCGATAAGAATACCATTAATACACATTTTGGGTGACAACATTGCGGGCTTTGGAGAAGTGAGAAAATACCCTCAAATAATTGTGAGATATGCAGGAGTAGTAATATACCAGCAGCCGGAAGAAAGAACTCCGCAAATTTCTCAAGGCAAAGGAAAACCACCAGTAGATGTAAGAACTGAAAGTGATATGCCTCCAGTTCACAGGAGCGGAAGACATTTAGATACTTTGTTGTTGGAATGAATTGATAGAAATACAACAAACAAACATTTAAAAACGACACTGCTGATTTCTAGTTAGATGAAAAAAGAGGTTAGCAGGAAGGATGTTTACAAAAAATTATTGCTATTACTCCCGCTAATAGCTATTTTTGCAGTGCTGTCATACTTTTACAACGTCAGCGGGTTTTTACAGGGAGGTATTATTGATGAGAGAGATTTGCAGTGGTGGGAGTATACAGAAAATGGAATAATTAAAGGAACAGAATCAATATACATTCAAGGCGCGAAAAATTGCTGGTTGTTGGTACACGGGTACGGCTCAACACCAACAGAATTTTCTTACATATCAAAAGCTATTAATGAAGAAACGAATGCAACAGTAAGCGTTCCATTAATAAAAGGCCATGGAACTAAAGCCAGCGAACTGCAAAAAACAGAGTGGAAAGACTGGTATGATGACGTAAAAAAAGAGTACGAAAAATTAGAAAAAAATTGCACAACGATAAACGCCGGAGGGTCGTCAATGGGCGCAACAATACTAATAAAATTATCGCAAGAAAAAAATATTGAGACTCTGGCATTACTGGCGCCTTACACTGAAGCAAAAAGAAAAATAGATCAGTGGCTGGTAAACAACGCTGCAGGAGTATTGCACTACGTAAAAAAGAAGAGAACTGGAAGCATTAATGATCCTGAAGGACAGAAACAACACAAAACTTACTGGAATTTTCCTATGGTGCCATTACAGAAATCTAGAGAAGAAATAGAAAACGCAGGAGCGCTGACGCCCCGAGCAAGAAAATTAGTAGTGATAATAAGCAATAATGACACGGTGATAAATAACGAGCCCGCAAAAAAATTTTACGAAAATTTTATGGGAACAAAAGTTTTTGTTGCGCTAAACAATTCAGACCACGTAATGAGTCTGGACTACGAAAAAGGAAAAGTAGCAGAAATACTTTCTGAGAATACTTAATATGTCAAAAATGGACTTCGTCCACCGGTAACGTAGATCGGGTGGTATATTTTCGACATATTGAGTTTTGGCGCCGTTTTTCCGCATAACTTTTCTACATTGTTGTACATTCAATCTATCTTCTTCAGGAATATATCAATGTAGTACATTACTTTTTCAGATTCTTCAACGTTGATAGATACTTGTTCTCCATAACTTGTAGGTTTTGATTTTAGTATCTTCTCTTTTTTTAATTCTGATATAGTTTCTTTCACTCTTCCAACAATATCCTTTGGAAATCCTTTTTGTAAATTTTCAACAGCAGTATGACTATGCTCAAACTTTCCGAAACGTGTCAATTTGTGAAGCACTTTTCCCTTTATCTCCTCTTTTGTCCACATATTATGTCTATCAGAACATACTTTGAAAGGAAAGATTTATATACTTTTGTATTTTATAGAATACTATGAAAGAAACATCGCTTTTACTAAAATTCACTGGAGACAGCCCACTCTTCAAAATAATAGACTTCCTCATAGAAAACAAAGGAATGGACTTCACAAAAAAAGATATCATAGAAGAAGCAGATGTATCAAAAGCATCACTCTTCAACTACTGGGGAGAATTAGAAAAATACAAAATTGTGAAAGTGACGAGATCATTCGGAAAAACAAAACTATATATTCTCAACAACGAAAATCCCATAACAAAGAAACTACTTGAACTTGAATCAACACTCATACGACAAACAATGATAAATGCAACAAAAAAAGAAGAGCTCATACTTGCATAAAACTTTTTTACATCACGTCCTCACAACTATTCCATCATCGGAACTCAAAGAAGAACCAATGCCTTTGCCAATAGTAAAACCGAAATTGTTCAAAACGCCGGCGAGAGCATCAAAAAAACCCTTAGACTTTTCATACCTGAAAGATTCAACAGGAACGCCCAAACGCTCCTGAAGCAAAACCTCTGCACTTTTAACATTACCAATCTTGTCAGCAAGACCGTTCTTAACAGATTCAGAACCTAGAAATATGAAACCATCAGAAAGCTTTCTAACATCATCAAAACTCATCTTACGATTTTTAGCAACATCAGCAACGAAAAAATCATAAATTAGATCAATCTTTTCCTGAATTTTCTGACGCTCTTTAGGTGTTAATTCCTTAAAAGGACTGCCCGCATCTTTCAAATCACCAGCAACCAATCTTTGATAAGAAACATTATTATCATTCAAAAACCCCGAAAAATCTAGATAAGAGCCAAGAACACCAATACTTCCAGTGATTGATAGTTCGTCGACAAGAATAATATCAGCACTGCTGGCAATCCAGTAAGCTCCCGAAGCTCCAGTCTCGCCAATAACACCGATGACATTCTTACCAGCACTACGAGCATTCTTAACAGATTCAACAATGCGCTTGCTTGCAACAGGCGACCCTCCGGGGCTGTCAATGTCGAGAATTATTGCTTTAACATCATTATTACTAACAGCATCATCAATCCAGCCAGTAATATCATCAGAAGTAGCAAAACTTGAAGAGCCAAAAACTCCACCGCTATCACCAATAACAATCTCCCCGCGAACAGGAACTATGGCAACATTACCACTCAAAGAGTAACCAGTACCAAAAATTGCGATAGCAAAAAATAAAAATATTATTAAAGAAACTAACCCGCTAAAAATAATTCCTGCAACCCTTAAAAATTCAACAATACTGCGCCAACGAGGAATGCTCCCTTTTTTTTCAACAAGCATGAAGAGCAAACCTAGATAAGCTTTATAATACTTGCGCAGAAAACAAGTTTTTGGGCGGGAAGTTGTATTACGAATTAAAAACGAACCTTTAAAAACAATCAGAAAACACGATAAAGCAATGGAGCATAAACATAGAGGACCGCAATTGCCGCTGACAGCAGAACAGCAAGAAGAAGAAATAAGAAGAACAAAATTACCTAGAGAAGGACAGCACATAGGAATAATAGAGCAAAGATTGGGGGGATCCAGGCTAAGAGTGAAGTGCATGGATGGAAAAGTTAGAGTTTGCAGAATTCCAGGAAGAGTCAAAAGAACATTATGGGTCAGAGAGGGTGATATAGTTCTGGTAGAGCCGTGGGAGTTTGGAGGGAACGAGAAAGGAGATGTAGTATTCAAGTACAGGCCATTGCAAGTAGGATTTTTGAAAAGAAAAGGATTGCTAAAAACAACTGATGAAGAAGAATTCTGAATTTGCACAATTAAATTAAAAAAATTTACTCATTGTTTTCTAAAGAATATAAATGCTTAAAAGGCAAATAGTTGTTCCAAGAACAAAATCATTAGGGGGTTACTATCATGAGCAATAAAACAACACTAACAATCATAGCCTGCCTGGCATTAAGCTTCATAGGTAGTTTTCTATTAAGGGCGGGAATGCCAAGATTCAGAACAATAGAATTATTAATATTACTAGGAGGAATATTTCTATCATTAATAGCGCTGTTAGGAGTTTCTGTGAGAGCACAATGGGGGTACAAATTTACAGTAATACTATTAGCGGCAGGAATAGCAAACTCCACAGCAATATATTACTGGACAGGAAGATACTTCTTAACATACACGCTAACGCTATTCTTCCTAACACTAGGATTAGTAGCATCAATGGCTAGAGTAGGAGCTAAGGACGAAGAAGAAGCACAACAACAAGAACCGCCACAAACAGTGCCTGCAGAAACATTAGAAGAAGAGAAGCCAAAAAGAAGAGGAAGAACCAAGAGAAAGTGATTGATGAAAAATGACCAGTATAGACACAGAAATATTAAGAGAAGTCGGGGTTGCAGAGCTTGAAAGAATACTGGTCGAGACTGCAGAAATCACAAAAACAAGAATAGAGTATACAACAACAAAAAGTTATAGAACCACAACAACACGCACTGGAGAATCAGCAATTGAAGAGGACTACACAATAGTAGCGTTATTATACACCGAAGGGTCAACAACACAAATAATTGCTAGATCAGCGGGAGAAAAATTCCAGAAATTAACAATAAGAAAAATACCTGCAAAACTATATGATCATTCAGGCACTAACGAACAAAAAAGTGAAGAATTACTAAGAAGCATAGAAGAAGCAATACTAACAGCTTCAGTAGACTGCGCGATTCATGAATGTCGCTCAGAAAAAAAAGAGACAGTCTAGAGAACAGTAATAACTGCTCCAACAACAGCAACAATAGTCCAAAACAATCGCTTCTCGAAATGTTTCTCATGAAAATAAGTCCTGCCAAAAATCATTGCGAGAATACTTGAAGACTTCCTCAAAGCCTCGGCAACAACAACAAACGCGCCGGACAAAGATGCTAAAAAGAAAATGTTAGAAAGAGTGGAATAAAGCGATGCCTCGAAAATAATAGTACCTTCCTTCCTGATACCATGAAGAATATCATTATAACCATTATAAAAGATAGTTAAAGCGATAAGAGTATTCAAAACAGAGAATGCGTACATAATAAACAAGTAAGAAAGAACGCCGACATTAAGAACTATACGCTTCTCAAAAACAATAGTAACTCCAAGAATTAAACATGCAATAATAAAAGAGCGAAAGCCATTAGAGCTAAAAAACTTTTTTATTAAAGAATTAAAGGACTGTTCTGCCTCAACAAAATAAAGAGCGGTCAAAACAACAAAAACACCAATAAAATCTTTTAATGAAAGAATCTCTCCAAGAAAAAACATGGCTGCAAAAAGAGTGACAACAGTTTTCAAATGAAACAAAGGCAAAGCTTTAGAAAACTGCAAATGCTTAAAACCTTTAGCCTGATAAAACAGCCCTGCAGTAATAAATATTGAAAGAATATACATCCAAGAATATTCGACCAAAGAATGATTAAGATTAATGAAAGGAATCAAAGGAATAACAATGACAAACTCGAAAAATTTGAAAACGCCAAGATATTCAAGAGAGTGTTCATGAGCAAGACCTCTCTTTTTAACAACAAGAGCCAAAGCACCAAAAATAGTAGAAATTGCGACAAGAACAGACCAGTGAACAGGAATCATTAAAGTATAATCAGAATAGTCATTTTTAATACTTTCTGTCTACTGGTAATGTCAACTTAATTGCCAAAACATTACAACTGTTCATCTCTAATTTCGGGCGCGAAACGATGCAAATAGCGATTTTTTTCTTCCCACGAACAACGAGTTGTCGTGGGTAAGAAAAAAATTAGTTTCATTGCGCCCGAGAAGAAATTATAACATAGAAATGTCGGAAACTTTCCACCAGTTTGCAACTGGTGACTGAAGCAAATCATGCAGTGAGTATGGAAAGTTTCTGAGCATGATCAAGAACCACTGTGATCCATTGCGTTAAGCAACATGCCGCTGGTCTTTGACTGGTGGTTCTTGACAAATAGTCTGACAAAATTTTCCAAAGACACTCAATTTGACTGCACCCTGTCTACTTCTCTCTTGACCTCTTCGGGCGAGTACTCATTGCTTAATAAGTCCAGTATTCTCGCTCTTGTGTAATCTCTTGACATGTATTCTTGAACTCTTTCTTTTAAGTGTTTTTCTCTTTCTTGTCTTAATATTTTGTTTACTGCACTATTCTTCCATCCTTCACTTATTAATGCGTCACCAACTTCTTTGTACGTGAACCCTTTTAGTATGTTATGATTTAGTGCTTTTCTTATAGTTTCTTCTTCTGATTTCTCGCCGACTTTTTTTCTTATTAAGGAGTAATATGTTAGTAGCACAGCAATTAATAGTATAATTACGTAAACATAAGGTATTAATTGTATTACTTCTTCATTTTTTTGCATGATTATTGTTTCGTTTTCTGCAATAATTTTAGGAGTTTCTGGCACCGGGCTTGTCGGCTGTTCAACTATTTCGTTTATTATCACTTTTTCTTGTTGTTCACTTTTTTGTTCTTCACCAGTTTTTGCTCCTCCAATTGAGGGCATTGTTGTTCCCGTGCTTGTTGAAGTACTTGGTAATGAAACGTTGTAATTCGAGGCACCGTATTGCGATGTTATATTTATTATTAAAAAAATTTTTGTAGGACTGGCAATAAAATTTCCAACCATATCTCTTGCGGTTGCATTCCATGAATGGTTTCCTATCGTTAAATTTTTTGTCAAATTGTACGTTCCACTTTTGTTGAATTCTTCAACTGCGGCTCCGTTTACATAAATCGTTCCGTTAAATTTGTTATCATCTTTAACGGCGTAGCTAAAACGTACTGCAGTAATATTGAACACTTCATTGTCTGCGGGCGTTTGCAGTGTTATGTTTGGCGGAGTGTTGTCTATTTTTATTGTTGTTATAGCTTCAGTGTTTGAATGCTTATTATTATCTGTTGCGTTTATTCTTAATAAGTATTCTCCATCTTCAAATAATTGTGTGTTTAATGTTGCATTCCATTTGTTGAATTTTTGTTCTAAATTAGTCCAACTGCTTTTGTATGAAGAAATTTTTGATTCTAATCTATACTCCACATTTCTTACCGTTCCGTCATCTGTAACTGTTGCATTTACTAATATTCTTCCGTTATACAGTCCTTCTTTTGGAGAGTATAATAGTACTGTAGGAATTTCTATGCTTGAATCTATCATAAAATTGTATTCTTGGGTTGTTGTAGTATGTCCAGCGTTGTCTGAAGCAATTACATACCATTTGTGAGTAATTCCGTCCTGCAGTGTTTGCGACAAAACATACTCATCGCGTTCATCACCCAATATGCTCGAGCGTTCCTGACCGTCAATGAAAAATTTTATGCTGTTAATATTAGGCTCATCTATGCTGACGTTGAAGCGGGCATTGGGCGTTGTTATTAATGCTCCATTAGTTGGGTTTTGCAGCGTGACTTTTGGAGCCTGAGTATCAACTATTAAAGTCCTCTGCCCGCTTCTATCCGTCAAGCCTACTTTATCGGTGAGAGTTACGAAATAAGTATAAATTCCATCACTAATTCCTCCAACAGTTGCATCGCAATTATTCCCATTGATAGTCATTTGATAATTAGTTTCAACACCCAAATAGTCTATTGTGGTAATAATGCAGCTTTCAGGGTTTAATTCAATAAAAGATGTTTTCACATCATAATAGTTTTGCCCAACAAATTTACTATTGTCAGGAGTTAATCCTATAAATTCTACACTTGATGGTTTAGTGGTGTCAACGATGAATGTTCTTAAATCACTTGATGCGGTGTTTCCTGCAGTGTCAAATATTACAAAATTATAATAGTGCACTCCTTCGAATAGTGCTGTAGTAGTAGCAACGCAAGTATTTTCTTGAATTATCGAAGGTATTACTATTCCGTCAGTATAAAATCTGCAGTATTGTATTGATTGTTCTGTGAAAGTTATGTTGGCGGTGAACGTATTATTTTTTGTTATCACTCCATTGTCTGGTGTTGGTTCTTGGTACATAATTTCTGGAGCAATCGAATCTATCATTATGGTCCTGCTGGAACTTGTTGCTTTATTTCCTGCTTTGTCTTGTATGGCTGTATTAAATGTATAATTTCCATCAGCCGATTCTGTTCTGAAAATTTCACAACTCGTCCCAAATGCTGGTTGAACATATTCCTTGTTGTTTACTGTTAATACACAAATATCAGGATTTGACTCAACAAAGTTTATCTTAGAAGAATATGTTCTAATTGGTAATACTGCCTTGTCCTGCGGTGTTGGTGGCGACATTATTTGTATAGATTGCGGAGGAGTTTTATCCAATGAAATATTTATCGTTTCTGTAACATTTGAATTTTCATAAATATCTGTTGCATTTAATCTTATAGTATAATTTTTTTCCCATTCTGTACTGAGGTCTATGACTCCTTCCCATAGTTGTCCGTTTTTGTTCAAACCTATCCATGCACTCTTAAAAGTGCCGTACTCATACCTTGCTTTTACAAATGTATCGCTGTCGTCCGTAATATTTGCTTTTAATAAAACTATTTTAGGTTGCCAAATATTTGATGGTAATATTATTTGAACTTCAGGATTTTTAGAATCCTCACTTTCTGAAAATACAATGTCAACACTTGTACTATTCTTCTCTCTAAGATCTAAACTTGTACTGGCAATAATTGGATCATTTAATCTTCTGGCGGTTAGTACATACGGCGTATAATACGTTGGTCTTGGCGTTCTTAATATTGCCTCTGTTAGATTTAACACTGGAATTTTTCCTTCAGAATCTGTAATGTATGAACCCACAAGAATATTATTCGAATCATAAACTTTTACTGCCGCTCCAGGAACTATGCTCCCTTCAGAGTCTAGAACTCTTGATTGTACATACCATTGTACTGCTAAACCGTCACCAACAATTATTACTGAATCTTTTTTGTAACGAACATTTGTAAAAGTGTTATTTCCTATACTAGAGTAATCTACATCGGAAGATTTTTGTGAGTTTAGAGTGTCATTAATGAACAAGTTGTCTGTACTCTCTCTACTAAAAACCAAAGATGGAGAATCTTTTTTTATAGTTGTAACATTGTTTTCTAAAAACAGCCCATTTGTAGAACTATAAAGATGTATTCCTTTACTAGAATTTTCTAGTGCAGTTATATTGTTGTATTTAACAATAGTATAATTTGCTAAGAAAAGTGAAAGTGCATTTCCACGTTCATCTTTTGTTAGAAGATTGTTCAAAAATATGTCTGTCGCATAAACTGTATCAAATGTAGCTGCATAGGTTCCTGATGCAACTACATTTTTCCAAACTATTGAATCTGCCCCGTAACTTACAGATATTCCAGTACTTTTTCCTCCAGTATCTACATTATTCTCATATATTTTTGAATAATTTGAATAACTTAATTTAATGCCCATCGTCATATTTTCTCCAACAAAGTTATTGTGCGTTATGATTGAATTATTCGAGTAAAAATAACTCGCCCCTTGGCCATTATAGATTATTGTTATATTGTTATTTGAAACATTAGTATCATAAGTTTTTTCAAACGAAACTCCATTTCTAACACCCATATTATTCAATGATATTGTGATATTTTTATTCAAAATAAAGGACCATAGCGCACCGTCCACAACAGTAACTCCAGTCCCATTAAGCGCTTCAAGAATGTTTCCTTCTATATCTGCGTTCTGAACCCCTTTGAAGTTTATTAGAGATTTTAAAGGATTATTTCCAGTTATATTATTTTGACTTAGTAATAAAATTGTTGAATTTTCAAAACTCATAATTGCGGGATTGTTCCCAGTACCAAAAAATGTTACATTTATATAATTAAATCTTGCAGTTATATTCTCAGAATTAATGGAATACAATATTCCATAACTCGGGGAAGAACTTATTGCAATAACTTTATTACTTGAGAATAAAACATTTTTTAAATTCTGAAATTTGAACGTATCAGACGACATGTTTAGTTTTACTGAATTATTTGCAATAATTACATCTCTACCGTTCACTATGCTTCCGACATACTTTCTTTCACCCGCAAAAATATTATTCAATATTAAAGAATTGTTTGAATCACTTATATATACGAATGAGCACACTCCCGTAATCGAAGAAAAATTGTTGTTAATAATTTTTGAATATGTTCCTCCATCAATATATGCCCCGCACGAATTATTTAGTTGAAAAATATTTGAATCGATGTACACTTCAGAATTTTTTGATTTTATGATATATTCTAGAGAATTTTTATCAGGACTGAAATTTATAATGCTATTTTGAATGGAGAAATTTGATCTTGTTATATCAAATATGTTTGAGGAATTTCGTGCACTGATTATAGAATCTTGAACAGAAAAGTTTGATGAGTCAGATATACTTATCCCGGGAGCTTTTATATCTCGCAAATAAGTAATATTCCTTAGAATCAAACTTCCGATACCTACAAAGAAAGAGTTAGTGTTATTAAATCTCACATTTTGTACTATTATATCCTTAACATTTATTATGTACAAACTGTCTAGTTCTCCAATACTTTCTAGTACAGGAGGAGAATTTTCATAATAATAAACTATTGATTTTCCATAACGAGTGTTTGTTATTCCTACAGTGTGATTGTAATGCGCCGGAACAAAAGATTGTCCAACTTGCAAAATTTGCAGGGGTGGAGAGTTGCGGGTGTTTAAAACATTATTTGAAATATTTGCCCCCATTGAAGATTCAAGATATATCGCCGGTGCATTCGCACCTTCAGTAGTTATTATATTGGATTTCAATGCTGAGAAGTTTGAATTCTCGATATACACCGCTCTTGATCCATTCGAATTTAGAACATTATTCTTCAGCAAAATGAAGTCTGATTTAAAAAGTCTCAACAATCTAGACCCTGAACGCCATGAATTTATATTGTTGCCGGCTATTGTTATATTTGAACTCTCACCAATAAACATTGGTTCTAGAACGGCAGTTTTAGAAGAAATTGTCACATTATTATTTTCTATCAAAATATTATTTGAAGATTCGGATATTGATACTACTGTGGAAAAACCACCGATACTTGTTACAGAATTTTTTGAAAAAGAGCTGTTTTTAACAGAATTTAATAATATTGCGGTGCCATTAATTACCAGTGTATTGGAAAGTATTGAAGTATTCTTGGCATTTGTAACAGAAATCGCTCCATCAGTAGAAGAACTCATTCTTGATATGTTATTTTTAGTTATAAAAGTATTATTAATATTGTTAAAAATTACTGCACTGGATGAATCTAGATAAAACATATTCGAGGACATATTATGAGATCCACCACTCATTGAATATAAACCAGTTGCCTTGTTGATAGTAAAATTATTATTTACTGCAACAATGTTTGAAGCATAAGAATATAAGAAATAATTATTGGTATACTTTGCAGTTAAATTAATTCTGCTTTGCATTAAAGAAATACTTGATCTGGTGGTCTGTATAGTAGTTGAAGAATTTATAACATCAACACTAAAATTATTAAACATAACATTTGATGAATCTTCAACTTCTATTGCAGAATATTTTGCATACCTGTTATACACGTTGCTATTGTTCAAAAGTATATTTTTTGCATTCTTTATGAATACGGTTGTGTTAATAATATTCATTATTTGTATACTGCTATCATCGGCGCTTAACAAATAAATACTGTCAGTAATTTCTGCATTTTCTATTACTGAAGGAATAGTTTGATAATAGTATAGTATTGGTTTGCCGTTTCTCTTGTTTGTAGAATCTATATACTGATCGTAATATTCTGACAGCACTGGACCAGTTTGTGAAGATATTTTTATAGGCGTCGTGTTAATGGTGTCAAGATTATTATTGTTTAGTGTTGTTCTTGTTGATGATTGGAAGATTATTGCTTTAGCATTATATCCTTGAGTCGTTATGTTGTTATAGCTTATAATTGTGTCATTTGAACTAATAATATTTATCGCATCACCATCAAACGAATAAATAACGTTTGACTCTATTACAGTGCGGTTTGATTTTGTAAGAGTAATAGGTCTAGAACTTGCATTGAACAAAGATAAAGTATTAGAATGTATTGTAACATTTGAGCTATCGATTACATCTATGGCTTTTATGGAGGTATTGATTCCTTGAACAATATTGGATTCTATAGTTGCATTTGAATATTGCAGATATATTCCTGTGCGATCCGAACCAGATATTAGAAAAGTATTATTCTTTATTTTTGCAGAATACCTGGAGCGTATACCAGTACCGCCTCCTATAATAAAAACATTATCACTTATAAGAGAATCGGTGCTTACATCTATTGCAAATGGTTGATTGATTCCTGAGGTTAAAAAAATATTTTTTGACACGTTCATGAAAGGACTTGGCGAAGATAATTTATAAGAACTTAGACCTATACCAGATTCAACAATTATTGTATTATTATATAGAGTTCCATTCGAATATGCAAAATCCACTCCTCCACTAGCAAAACTTTTTAATTCCTTAAAGTTTTTTACGGTGATATTATCACTACCACCAGCAACTCTTATAGAAAAGTATCCTCCAAAAGTTCTAATATTTGTTATAGTCATACCATTGCCATTTATAGTAACAGAATTTCTTTGAGACATCTGAATACAAGTTGAGTCAGTAATCAAATCCTGCACAACAGTATACTCTCCAGATGCAGTTATTGTTCCACAGGAATCAATATCAAATGATGTTCCATCATATATTTTTGAATTGCTATTTGTTATCGCTCCTCCATAAATATTTCCAATTGGCGAGTATTTTAGTAATATTGTTGTTCCAATAATTATAACTATTAACAATATAATCATTGCCAGAATTTTTCTGGACTCAAAACTCCTTTTCGCCGTTTTTCTTTTTCTCATTTTTTCCACAGTTTTGCTTTTTTTAGTGATTTTATTATTTCTGCTTTTTTGTATTTTTTCTTTACAATTATTATTTTTGGCTCTGTTTTTTCTTTCTTTGGGGGGGCCGGTTGGAAGTATGGCCTGAATTTTTTTATTGAGAATAATATTTTTGGTCTTGACTTATAACTTTCAGCAGATTCCTGTTCAGAAGTTTTTTGCTTTGATTCAAATACTGATTTTTGTATTATTGTTATAAGCATTACTATCATCATTCCGAAGCTTGAAGCATATAACAGTAAGTTTATGCTTCCGCACTGTACGTATTGTACAACTGCAAGTGCTACAACTAATAATTCTATTACTGTACCTTTTATTACCGTGCGCATAGTCTCTTTTTTTAGCATCGTTTTTATCAGCGACGTCAAAGTCAGTACAAGCAATGCTGACAAAAGCAGGTACAGCACTGCGGGAATTATTATTGTGCACGTTGCACTTTCTCTTTTTATTACCGCGCAATCTTTAGGGCATGTTGATTCGTCCTCTCCAACTCCACAATACCCGTTGCCGCACGCACAATTTGTTGGATCATAAGCTTCTTCTGGAAGTATTGGTTCACCTATTATTGTGTACGTAGTGTCCGGACTGCACTTATTTATTGTTAGTGAATAATAATTTGTATACCCCGCTATTGTTTCTTCACGTCTTTGTTCGGAGTGGTCATCATTTATGCTTCTCATTATTAATTTTGCTATCAGAGGATTATCGTTAAGCTCTGTGTGAGTCAGTTTTATTTCGTAGTAATCTTTGCACATATTGTTTACTGGCTCTCCTCCTATTGTTTGCGCACTTGTAGTTGTTACTACTCCATCATTTTCTCCTTTTAATTCCTTGAAAAGAGAGTTTGTAAAGCTGTAAGGAGCAGTTCCTACTATTACTTCGTACTTTACCCCTTTAACTCTAGGTATTGTCTTGCCTGTTGCCAACTGTTTTAATGTTTGATCATTAAGCACAAACTTTTCTCCCTCTAACTCGCTTGCCAGCAGTGCGATATCTAATTTTTTGTATATCTCTATTGCGGGGCTTCCCTTATTCGGGGCGGCCATTAATATTGCTTTTCTTATTTTCTGCATCACTTCATATTTTGATGAATCTTTATTTCTTTGAACTTCCATGAATTGCAGTGCTTCTTGAGTCAATAATCCTCCGTAGCTGTGGGATACTATGTACACATTTTTGTACTTTTTATTATCTATCTCGTCTAATGTTCCTGCAAGCTTTTTTCCTAATTGTTCCAACGGCTCATTATAATCGTAATACACTGTTATAATATCCCATGGCTGTTTTAGCAGCGCAAACTCTGTAGCCATTGTTTTGAATGTGTCTTTG